>JBGOST010000001.1:0-25805 GCA_041476125.1 Usitatibacter sp.
CAGCTTCGCCTGCTGGTGCTCGCGCAACTCATCCGCGAGCTGCAGGAACATTCCAGGGAGAAGGCCGCTCCGCCGCCCGGGTTCACCTCCCGGCAAGTGGAGGAGCTGGGCGCGCTCTCCTCGGCCGAGCTGGTGAAGCTCTCCGAGATGGCCGAGCCGCGGGTGGCGATCCAGATCGACGCCGGCTCGCTCGAGCACGGCCTGAGGCAGGTCGACTACCTCACCAAGCGCTCCCGCCAGCTCGAGTACTTCATCCGCAACGGCGCGACCTCGAACATGCTCACCAAGCTCTTCCGCATCTCGTCGGCGGACGTGACCCTGAAGCGGCGGCTCTTTGCAGGGACAAGCTCGCTGCTACGCCGCCCGTCGATGCCGCCGCACCCGGTGCGCGAGCAGATCCAGAAGCGATGGTTCGAGCTCCGCAAGGGCAAGGAGAGCGAGCCGATTCGCGCCGAGGACTACGAGGAGCTGCACCGGCATTACTCGCAGCACACCTTCGCCACGCTCTGGGCGGTGGTGCACGAGTTCGACAACGACTAGACGTGCTGCCCGATCTCGCGGCGGATGAACTCGTGAAAGTGCACCATTCCGTCTTCCATCGGAGACTGGTACGGGCCATGCTCTTCGCGGCCATCGAGGAGTAGAGCCTTCCTTCCCTGCGTCATGCGCATGCAGATCTCTTCGTCCTCGAGCGCAGTCTCGTGGTACGCCTTCTGCTGCGCGGCCATGTATTCCGGCTCGAAGAGCGCGATCTCCTCGGGGTAGTAGAACTCGATCACGTTCAGGCACTTCTCGGGCCCGCGCGGGTAAAGCGTGGAGATCACGAGCACGTGCGGGTACCACTCGACCATCACGTTCGGGTAGTAGGTGAGCCAGATGGCGCCGTGCGGCGGCGGCTCGCCGTTGCGGTACTTGAGCACCTGCTCGTGCCACATCTTGTACGTGTCCGAGCCCGGCGTGCCGAGGCGCTGGTTCACGCCCACGGTCTGCACGCTGTGCCAGTCGCCCAGCTCCCAGTGCAAATCATCGCAGGTGACGAACTTGCCCAGCCCCGGGTGGAACGGGCCGACGTGATAGTCCTCGAGGTAGACCTCGATGAAAGTCTTCCAGTTGAAGTGGTATTCGACGGTCTCGACCTTGTCCAGCCGGTAGCCCTCGAAGTCGAGCTCCTTCGCCACACCGAGGCGCTCGAGGTCGCGCGCCACGTCGCGTACGCCGTTGAAGAGCATGCCGTTCCAATTCGTGAGCGATTGCCGCGGCAGGTCGAGGCAAGGCATGTCCGGGAACTGCGGCGCGCCGATGTGTTTGCCTTCGCTGTTGTAGCTCCAGCGATGCAGCGGGCAGGTGATGGTGCCGCCGGGAAGATTTCCCGCGCCTTCGAGCATGATCGCCTGCCGGTGGCGGCAGACATTGGAGACGAGGTCGTGCCGCCCGTCGTTGTTCACGAGCGACCAGGCGCCGTTGGATTTCCAGTCGAGCACGCGATAGTCGCCGGGGTTGGGCGCCATCTGCTCGTGGGCGACGTAACCGGCGCTGCGCGCGAAGAGAAGCCGTTGCTCGGCTTCGGCCACCTTCGGGTCGAAGTACCACGACAGGGGCAAATGGGAAGCCGAGCGCGTGAGCGCTTTCTGGCTCGCGAGATCCGTCATTATCCAAACCTCCATGGACACGAAGATTGAAGACAACTTCGGGGCAATCGAGTCAGCTAGCTTTTAACTCTGCAGCTCCGTCCCGTACTGGACATCAGACCCTTATATTGGGCCGAGTTCCCTTCACTTTCAAGACCTTTGCGGCGTCATTTCGCGCTCGTGGGATAATTTGAAAATGCCTCAAACACCCCCCGCCGCGGACGCCCTCACGTTCGAAAAGGCCCTCGAGGAGCTCGAGGCGCTCGTCGCGCGCATGGAGGACGGCAAGCTCCCCCTCGAGGAGTCGCTCGCCGCCTACCAGCGCGGAGCCGAGTTGATCAAGCTGTGCGAATCGAAGCTCTCCAACGCCCAGGCGCGCATCGCGATCCTCGACGGCGACACGTTGCGCGACTTCACTCCAGAGAAGTGATGGGCCGGACTCGGACTCTCGAAGAGTGGAGCGGGCAGGCCCATCGGCGAACGAGGAGGCGCTGCATAAACCTCGGGAAGATGGTTGTCGAGTGAGCGTTCCCGATTTCCAGACCTGGTCCCGCGATGTGGCCGGCCGCGTGGAGGCCGCGCTTGCCGACTTGCTTCCCGCCGCCCGCATCGCGCCCTCGCGCCTTCACGATGCGATGCGCTACTCGACTCTCGGTGGGGGAAAGCGCGTGCGGGCGATGCTGGTCTATGGCGCGGGCGAGGTGAGCCAGGCGGATCCCGAGCGGCTGCGCATCGCCGCCGCCGCGGTGGAGATGATCCACGCCTATTCGCTCATCCACGACGACCTTCCCTGCATGGACGACGATGTCCTGAGGCGCGGCAAGCCCACCTGCCACGTGGAATTCGACGAGGCCACCGCGCTTCTCGCGGGCGACGCATTGCAAAGCCTCGCCTTCCAGCTCCTCGCCGAATACCGCCTCGCGGAGCGCCCCGATACGCAGCTGAAGATGATCCAGCTCTTCGCCACCGCTTGCGGCTCGCGCGGCATGGCGGGCGGGCAGGCGATCGACCTCGAAGCGGTGGGCAAGGGCCTGACCCTTCCCGAGCTGGAATACATGCACATCCTCAAGACCGGCGCGCTCATCCGCGCCTCGGTGGTGCTGGGTGCGCATTGCGGCTCGGACCTGGGCCAGCCGGACTTCGATCGCCTCGACCGGTATGCCAAATGCGTGGGACTCGCGTTTCAAGTGGTGGATGACATCCTCGACGAAGAAGGCGACGCCGCGACCCTCGGCAAGACCGCGGGCAAGGACAAGGCCGACGGCAAGCCGACCTATACGGCCCTCATGGGGCTCGCTCCCGCCAGGCGCTTCGCGGGCGAGCTGCTGGCCGATGCGCGCGAAGCCCTCGCGGGCTTCGGCGAGCGCGCGCGGCGCCTCTCCGAGATCGCGGAATTCATCGTCCACCGCCAGCGCTAGGGTCAAACTCCCTCATTCGCCTTTGGGCGATTCTCGGCCCTGAATGAGGGAGTCTGACCCTCGGTTTACAATTGTTCCTGATGAGTTCCTATCCCCTCCTCGAGACGATCGACGATCCCGCCGTCCTGCGACGGCTGGACCGCAAGCAGCTGCCGCAGCTCGCCACGGAGCTGCGCGCCTTCATCGTCGATTCGGTGTCTTCCACCGGGGGGCACCTGTCGTCGAACCTGGGCACCGTCGAGCTCACCATCGCCCTGCACTACGTTGTCCAGACGCCCACGGACAAGCTGATCTGGGACGTGGGACACCAGACCTACGGCCACAAGATCCTTACCGGACGCCGCGCGGGGATGGGGCGGCTGCGGCAGAAGGGCGGCATCGCGGGCTTTCCGCGCCGCGAGGAAAGCGTCTACGACACGTTCGGCACCGCGCACTCGTCGACCTCGATCTCGGCGGCGATCGGCATGGCGGTGGCCGCTCGCCGCCAGGGGCTCGACCATCGCGTGGTCGCGGTGATCGGCGACGGAGCGATGACCGCCGGCATGGCGTTCGAGGCGCTGAACAACGCGAAACAGGCGAACGCGAACGTGATCGTGGTCCTGAACGACAACGACATGTCGATTTCGGAAAACGTCGGCGCGCTCAACAACTACCTCGCCAAGCTCATGTCGGGCCGCTTCTACGCGGCGACGAAGAAGACGGCGGAGAAAGTCCTGTCCGTGTCGCCGCCGATGAAGGAGCTCGCCAAGAGACTCGAGGAGCACGCCAAGGGCATGATCACGCCCTCGACCCTTTTCGAGGAGTTCGGTTTCAACTACACCGGCCCCATCGACGGCCACAACATCGACGTCCTCGTCGACACGCTGCAGAACGTGACGCGGCTCACCGGCCCGCAGTTCCTGCACGTGGTGACGCGCAAGGGCCAGGGCTACAAGCGCGCCGAAGAAGATCCCATCACCTATCATGGCCCCGGCAAGTTCGACCCGGGCGTGGGCATCGTGAAGGCGAAGCCCCCGGTCGATGCGCGGCCCAGGCCCACCTACACGCAGACCTTCGGCGAGTGGCTCTGCGACATGGCGCGGCTGGACGCGAGGTTGATCGGCATCACGCCGGCGATGCGCGAGGGCTCGGGGCTGGTCAAGTTCTCGCAGGAATTTCCCGATCGCTACTTCGACGTCGGCATCGCCGAGCAGCATGCGGTCACGTTCGCCGCGGGGCTCGCGGTGGCGGGAATGAAGCCCGTGGTCGCGATCTACTCGACCTTCCTGCAGCGCGCCTACGACCAGCTGATCCACGACGTGGCGCTGCAGAACCTGCCGGTCGTCTTCGCGCTCGATCGCGGCGGCCTGGTGGGCGCCGACGGGCCCACGCACCACGGCGCCTTCGACCTGTCGTACCTGCGCTGCATTCCCAACCTCACGGTGATGGCGCCCGCGGACGAGAACGAATGCCGCCAGATGCTCTACACCGCGTTCACGATCGAGGGGCCGAGCGCGGTGCGCTATCCGCGCGGCGCGGGCCCGGGTGCGGAGGTCCAGAGCCAGATGACGGTGCTTCCCATCGGGCGCGGCGAGGTACGGCGCGAGGGCAAGCGGGTCGCGATCCTCGCCTTCGGCTCGATGCTCAAGCCCGCGCTCGAAGCGGCGGCGGAGTTGAACGCGACGGTCGCCAACATGCGCTTCGTGAAGCCGCTGGATAGCGAGCTCGTCTTCCGGCTCGCCACCACCCACGAGCTCATCGTCACCGTCGAGGAGAACGCGGTCGCGGGCGGCGCGGGGAGCGCGGTGGCCGAGGCGCTCGCCGCCGACGGCATCGCGATCCCGGTCCTTCACCTCGGCCTGCCGGACCATTTCGTCGAGCATGGCGACCCGCAGCAGCTTCTCATCGATTGCGGGCTCGACGGCGAGGGGATCGCGCGCACGGTGCGCGAGCGCCTGGCTCTCGCAGGACGGCGCCCCGGAAAGGCCGCGTGACATGAGATTGTCGAACGTGGCGCTGTCGCTGGCGCTCCTCGCCGCCCTCGCTTCGGCGCAAGCCGCGGACAAGCCCTGCACGCCGGCCGACAAAGCCAAGGCCGACAAAGGCATCGACAGCGTGGTCAACTGGGCGCAGATGCAGAAGGCCTACGCCGATTTCGCGCACTGCGACACGGGCGAGATCGCCGATCTCTACACCGACGCGCTGCTGCGTCTCATCGTCGAGTGGAAGCACGTCGATGCGTTCAACGCCGCGATCCAGAAGGACCCGCAGTTCAAGGCATTCATCTACGCGCACCTCAAGAGTCCCGCGGCGAAGGACGATCGATCCGCGATCTATTCGCGAGCTTCGCAGGGCTGCCCCAAGGGGCTGGAGGCGTTCTGCGCCGAGCTCGGGGCCGTGGTGAATCCGCCGAGCGCGCCCAGCCCGCCGAGCGCGCCCAGCCCGCCGAGCGCGCCCAGCCCGCCGAACGTGGCGACTCCGCCGAAATAGCGCTCGCGTGAGGCTCGCCGACAAGGTCGCCCTCGTCACCGGCGCCGCCCAGGGCATCGGGCTCGCCTGCGCGCAGGCCTTCGCGCGCGAAGGCGCGCAGGTGCTCCTCACCGACGTGAACGAGCCGGCCGGCCAGCGCGAGATCCTGCGCCTGCGCTCCGAGGGTTTCCAGGTGAGCTTCGCGGCGTGCGACGTTTCGCGCAAGGCCGAGGTCCAGGCGGCGGTGGACAGCGCGGTGAACGAATTCGGCCGCCTCGACATCCTCGTGGCCAACGCCGGCATCGTGCACGCCGCGGAATTCCTCGACCTCGAGGAAGCCGACTTCGACCGCGTGCTCGCGGTGAACCTGAAGGGCATCTTCCTCGCGGGGCAGGCCGCCGCGCGCCAGATGGTCAAGCAGGGCGGCGGCGGAGCCATCATCAACATGTCGAGCGTGAACGCCATCATGGCGATTCCCAACCAGGTGCCCTATGTCGTCTCCAAGGGCGGCATCAACCAGCTCACCAAGGTGATGGCGGTCGCGCTCGCTTCGCACCGCATCCGCGTGAACGGCATCGGCCCGGGAACGATCCTGACCGAGCTCGCCAAGAAGGCGGTGCTCGGCAACCGCGAGGCCGAGCGCAAGATCCTGTCGCGCACACCGCTGGGACGCATGGGCGACCCCGACGAGGTCGCCAACGTCGCGGTGTTCCTCGCGAGCGACGAGGCCTCCTACGTGACCGGCCAGACCATCTATCCGGACGGAGGGCGCCTCGCGCTGAACTACACCGTGCCCTTGCCCGACTAAAGTAAACTACCGCCCGCCAACGACCCGAGAGGATTCTCATGAAGCGCCTCACCCTTGCAGCCGCCCTCCTCGCATGCGCCGGCATGCCGTTCGCCGCCGAATACATGCCCATGACCCCGTCACCCACGGTCGATGCCCCCAAGCAGCGCACCGAGACGCCAGCACCCACTGCCGTTCCCGCGGCACATGTCGTGGTGGCGAAGTACAACTGCGAGCCCAGGCCCGTCTTTCCCGGCGGGGCCGCGATGCGCGCGATGGAGAACAAGCGCCGCCAATACGAGCGCGACATCGAGAACTACAAGAAGTGCATGCTCGGCTACATCGAGGAGCGCAAAGCGATGCACGAGGCCAACCTCGCCATGCACAAGGCGGCGATCGAGGAATACAACAGCACCATGAAGGCGATCAACGAGGCGATGGAAGCGAATCGCTAGCCGGGGACCGCGGACCACCTTTTTGCCTCAACGCCCGTTCGCCGCGTTCGCGGTGAGCCTTCCCGAGCGCTCCGCGCTGCGCCGGGCCATCACGGCCGCGCGCCGCACGCCGGAACCCGAATGCGTCCCGCCGCTGCTGCCGCTGGCCGAGCTCGAGCCCGCGCAGGAGCGTTCGGCCGCGGAGCTCGCCAGGCGGCTCGCCGCGGGCCTGCGCGGCCGGCAGATGGGTGTAGCGCGCGAGAACATGGTGCAGGGGTTGCTGCAGGAGTTCTCGCTCTCCAGCGAGGAAGGTGTGGCGCTCATGTGCATGGCCGAGGCGCTGTTGCGAATTCCCGACCCGGCCACGCGCGATGCGCTGATCCGCGACAAGATCGGCGGAGGCGACTGGAAAGCGCACGTGGGGCAGAGCGCCTCCCCCTTCGTGAACGCCGCGACGTGGGGCCTGCTGGTCACCGGAAAGCTCGTCGCGACCCACGAGGAGACCGGGTTGTCGAGCGCCGTCACGCGCTTGACCGGGAAGTTCGGCGAGCCGCTCATTCGCAAGGCGGTGGATCTCGCGATGCGCCTCATGGGCCGGCAGTTCGTCGCCGGCGAGACCATCGCCGAGGCGCTCGAGAACGCGAAGCGCTTCGAGCAGCAGGGCTTCCGCTACTCGTACGACATGCTGGGCGAGGCGGCGGTGACTTCGCGCGACGCCGAGCGCTACTACGCCGCGTATGAAAGCGCGATCCATGCGATCGGTGCCGCGGCCGAGGCTCGCGGCGTCCACGCGGGGCCCGGGATCTCGATCAAGCTCTCCGCGCTCCATCCGCGCTATTCCTACGCGCAGCGCGAGCGGGTGCTCTCCGAGCTCTACCCGCGGCTGAAGAAACTCGCCGACTTCGCGCGGCGCTACGACATCGGCATCAATATCGACGCCGAGGAAGCCGATCGCCTCGACGTCTCGCTGGACCTCCTCGAGCGCCTCTGCCACGAGAGCTCGCTCGAGCGCTGGGACGGCATCGGCTTCGTCGTGCAGGCCTACCAGAAGCGCGGCCCCGCGGTGATCGATTACGTGATCGACCTCGCGCGCCGCACCTCGCGCCGCGTGATGGCGCGGCTGGTGAAGGGGGCGTACTGGGATTCCGAGATCAAGCGCGCGCAGGTCGACGGGCTCGACGGCTACCCCGTGTACACGCGCAAGTCCCACACCGACGTCTCGTACCTCGCGTGCGCCCGCAAGCTGCTCGCCGCACCCGACGCGGTCTATCCGCAGTTCGCGACCCACAACGCGCAGACGCTCGCCTCGGTCTATCACATGGCGGGCGAATACCGCCCCGGCCAGTACGAGTTCCAGTGCCTGCACGGCATGGGCGAGCCGCTCTACACGCAGGTCGTGGGCCCGGTCGCCGAGGGAAAGCTCGACCGTCCGTGCCGCATCTACGCTCCCGTGGGCACGCACGAGACACTCCTCGCCTATCTCGTGCGCCGCCTGCTCGAAAACGGCGCGAACACCTCGTTCATCAACCGCATCGCCGATCCTCGGGTTTCTCTCGACGAGCTCGTCGAGAGCCCCGTGGAAGCGGTGCGGCGCATCGCCGCCGAGGAAGGGGCGTTGGGACTTCCGCATCCGAAGATTCCGCTGCCCCGCGCTCTTTTCGGCGCGCTCCGCCCGAACTCGATCGGACTGGACCTGAGCGACGAAGGCGATCTCGCCGAGCTCGCCGATGCGCTCGCCGCAGGGACGCAGGTGCCGTGGCGCTCGCAACCCGCGGGATCGAGCGCGGAGCGCGGGCAGCCCGTGGTCAATCCCGCCAATCGCGCCGACATGGTGGGTGAAGTCGTCGATGCGAGCGACGCCGACCTGGAGCGCGCGCTGGAAGCGGCCGTTGCCGCCGCGGCGCGCTGGCAGGAGACCGATCCCGCGCAGCGCGCGGCGCACCTCGAGCGCTGCGCCGACATGATGGAGGCGCGCATGACGCTCCTCATGGGGCTCATCGTGCGCGAAGCCGGCAAGACTTTTGCGAACGCGATCTCCGAAGTGCGCGAGGCGGTCGATTTCCTGCGCTACTACGCGCGCCAGGCGCGTTCGCGGCTCACCAATGAGCACCATCGCGCGCTGGGCCCCGTGGCGTGCATCAGCCCGTGGAATTTCCCGCTCGCGATCTTCACCGGGCAGGTGAGTGCCGCGCTCGCCGCGGGCAATCCGGTGCTGGCGAAGCCCGCGGAGCAGACGCCGCTCATCGCCGCCGAAGCGGTGCGCATCCTTCACGCCGCGGGCATCCCGCACGACGTGGTGCAGCTCGTGCCCGGCGCGGGCGAAACGGTGGGGGCGAAGCTCGTGGGCGACGCTCGCGTGCAGGGCGTGGTGTTCACCGGCTCGACGGAGGTGGCGCGCATCATCCAGCGCTCTCTCGCGAAACGCGCGGGGCGCGGCGGCCGGGCCATTCCCCTCATCGCCGAGACCGGCGGGCAGAACGCGATGATCGTCGATTCCTCGGCGCTCGCCGAGCAGGTGGTGGCCGACGCGTGCGTCTCGGCTTTCGACAGCGCGGGGCAGCGATGCTCGGCGGCGCGCGTGCTGTGCCTTCAGGAAGAGATCGCCGATCGCGTGATCGAGATGCTCGAAGGCGCCATGGCCGAGCTCGCGATGGGCGTGCCCGATCGCCTTTCGGTGGACGTGGGCCCGGTGATCGACGAGGCCGCGCGCAAGATCCTGGCGCAGCACATCAAGACGATGCGCGGGAGGGGACATCGTGTCTACCAGGCGCAACCCTCTCCCCGGCCCTCTCCCAAGGGAGAGGGAGACTTGGGCACTTTCGTTTCCCCGACGCTCATCCACATCGATCGGCTCGAGGAGCTCGAGCGCGAAGTGTTCGGCCCGGTGCTTCACGTCCTGCGCTACCGGCGCGGCGAGCTCGAAGCGCTCATCGAGGGCATCAACGCGTTGGGATACGGCCTCACGCTGGGAATCCACTCGCGGGTCGACGAGACGATCGAGGCGATCGTGCGGCGCGCGCGCGTGGGCAACATCTACGTGAATCGCAATATCGTCGGCGCCGTGGTGGGCGTGCAGCCCTTCGGGGGCGAAGGCCTCTCGGGCACCGGGCCCAAGGCCGGCGGGCCGCTCTATCTCTACCGGTTGCTCTCCGCGTTTCCGCCCGAAGCCGCCGTGGAAGAGCTTCGCGCGATCGACGAAGCGGCGATTCCCGCCGCGGCCGATTCGCGGCGCACGATGCTCTCGGCCTTCGAAGCCCTGCGGCAGTGGGCGCGAAGCGAGAAGCGCGACGCGCTGGCGTCGCTGTGCGATCGTCTCGCCGCGCTGTCACCCGCGGGCATCGCGGTCGTGCTTCCGGGACCCACGGGCGAGCGCAACACGTACGCCGTGCTGGCCCGCGAAGCGGTGCTGTGCCTCGCGCAGGCCGAGCGCGACCGGCTCACCGAGCTCGCGGTGGTGCTCTCGTTGGGAAGCCGCGCGGTGTGGCCCGCATCGGCCGCGGCGAAGGCGCTCGCGAATCGCCTGCCCCCCGCGGCGCGCGCGGCGATCGATCTCGTCGCCGATTGGCAATCGCCGCAGGCGAAGTTCGACGCCGTGCTTCACCACGCGCCGCAGGACGAGTTGCGCGCGGTCGCCGCGAACCTGGCTCTGCGCGGCGGCCCCATCGTCGGCCTCCACGGCTTCGCGCCCGGCGAGGACGCGGCCCCGATCGAGCGACTCCTCATCGAGCGCGTCGTGAGCGTGAACACCGCCGCCGCGGGCGGCAACGCGAGCCTGATGACGGTCGGCTGAAACCTGCGCAGGTGTAATCTATCAAGCACACGTCGCATGTCGCCACGATCACGTCACTACAAAGGGACCCGGCCATGAAGGCAATCAATCGGATTACCGCGGTATGTGCCCTCGGTTTTCTCGCGATTTCTCAACACGCTGCGGCAAGTCCCCCGGGGGAAAGCGCGGCCGGATTCGCCTTTCCCGACGGTTCGTCGCGGATGTTCGAGAACGTGACACCGGTCCCGAAGTCGGCGCTCGCGCAGACGCTCGGATCTCGAGCGACCGCCACGTCTACCGCCACGGTCTATGGGGGATTCGAGCTGAGAAGCACCACCCTGGTCTACATTCTCGTTCGCGGGAATTCCCTCGGAACCCTGGGGATCACCCAAAGCTACCTCGATGCGCCGCGAGTCCGGGTCTATGACAGCCAGCAACGCGACATCGCCTTCGACAACAACGGCAACCCGGGCTTCAATCTCTGCCTCACCAGCAGCACCGTCACCGCCCCGGTTCGGAGCTTCTACTCGTCCGTTCGCGGAGTGCCCGCCGTCGACCGCGACTCGTGCATTACGGGCACGCTGGACGCGGGAAGTTACTCGTTTTCCGTGACGCCGAGCATTCCGGGCGTGACGACCGTCACCACGCTCAGCATTCCCGCCGCCGGCGAAATACTCTTCGAAGTCACGCTCAATCCGCTGTAGAAGCGGACCGCGGCGGGATCCTCGAGGGGTCTCATTTCACGACCGACTTGTCCTGGCCGAAGAGGATCCTGCGCTCTTCCTCGGTGCGCGGCGCGCTCGGCGTCGGGTTCACTTCCTTGGCCCGTGCGTAGGCGCGCTGCGTCCCGGGGCGCGCGCGGATCGCCGCGTGCCAGCGCTTGAGGTTGGGAAATTCATCGATGTCCTGCCCCTGCCGCTCGGGAAGGATCCACGGGTAGGAGGCCATGTCGGCGATGCTGTATTGCTTGCCGAGGATGAAGTCGCGCCCGTTCAGGCGCTTGTTCAACACGCCGTAGAGGCGCGAAGTTTCCTTCACGTAGCGCTCGATCGCGTACGGGAGCTTCTCCGGCGCGTAGTGGGCGAAATGGTGGTTCTGTCCCAGCATGGGGCCCAGGCCGCCCATCTGCCACATGAGCCACTCGAGCGCTTCCACCTGTCCGCGCAGGTCCTTGGGAATGAAGGCGCCGGTCTTTCCCGCGAGGTAGAGCAGGATCGCGCCCGACTCGAAGACGCTGATGGGCTTGCCGCCGCCGTCGGGCTTGTGGTCCACGATCGCGGGAATCTTGTTGTTGGGCGAGATCTTGAGGAACGCCGTGTCGAACTGCTCGCCCTTGCCGATGTTCACCGGCTTGATCGTGTACTCGAGGCTGGCCTCCTCGAGGAACATCGTGATCTTGTGGCCGTTGGGCGTGGTCCAGTAGCAAAGGTCGATCATGGGGCTTCCTCCAGGAAGGCGGATCATCCGCTCTTGCGGTCGTACTTGAACAAGTTGAAGGCCTGCGCGACCGGCATGACCTCGATCACGTTCACATTCATGTGCGCCGGGCGCGTCGCGACCCAGTGCACGGCGTCGGCGACGTCCTCGGGGCCGAGCGCGTGGACTCCGTCGTAGACCTTGGCGGCGCGCGCCTCGTCGCCCTTGAAACGCACCTGCGAAAACTCGGTGCCGCTGCACATGCCGGGCTGCACGTCGGTCACGCGTACGGGCGTTCCGAGGAGGTCGGCGCGCAGGTTCAAGCTGAACTGGTGGACGAAGGCCTTGGTCGCGCCGTAGACGTTGCCGCCCGGATAGGGATACATGGCGGCCACCGAACCGATGTTCACGATGTGGCCGCGATTGCGCGCGACCATTCCGGGCAGCGCGGCGCGCGTGCAGTACATGAGGCCCTTCACGTTGGTGTCGACCATCGCGTCCCACTCGTCGAGGTTCGCCGCCTGCGCGCCTTCCAGGCCGAGGGCGAGGCCCGCGTTGTTCACCAGGACGTCGACCGCGGCGAAATCCGCGGGCAGGGACTCGAACGCCCGCAGCACCGCCGCGCGGTCGCGCACGTCGAGCTCGAGCGGCAGGAGCGCGGCGCCGATTTCCTTGCGCAGCGCCTCGAGGCGCTCGCGCCTCCGCCCGGCGGCCACGATGCGGTGGCCGTCGCGCGCGAAGCGCCGCGCGATGGCGGAGCCGAATCCGGCGGTGGCGCCGGTGACGAAGACGATCATCACGAGATTATGCAGAAAAGCACTTTCTAGCGCCCCAGCGGGCCGACGTCGCAGCGTTTGTACTGGTCGGGCCATTCCATCGCCACGCCCAACGCTTTCGCGGCGTGGCGGGGCCAATACGGATCGCGCAGCAAAGCTCGCGCAAGGCATACCGCGTCGGCCTGACCAAGCGAGACGATTTGTTCCGCCTGCACAGGTTCGGAGATGAGACCCACCGCGATGGTGGGAATTCCCGCGCCGCTACGGATCGCCTCGGCGAACGGCACCTGGTAGCCGGGACCCAGCTTCATCTTCGCGTCGTGGATGTTGCCGCCGCTGGAGCAGTCGACCATGTCCACGCCGGCTTCCTTGAGGCGGCGGCAGAGCAGGACGGATTGCTCCACATCCCAGCCGCCCGTGGCCCAATCGGTCGCCGAGAGCCGGTAGAACACCGGCTTGTCCTTCGGCCACACCTCGCGCACGGCGCGCGTCACCTCGAGCGCCAGGCGAATGCGGTTGTCGAATGAACCGCCGTACGCGTCGCTGCGCCGGTTCGAGAGCGGCGACACGAAGCTGTGCAGCAGGTAGCCGTGCGCGCCGTGGATCTCCACCACGTCGAAGCCCGCGGCGAGCGCGTACTGCGCGGCTTTGCGGAAATCCTCCACGGTGCGGCGAATCTCCTCCACGCTCATCGCCTTGGGCGGCGGATAGTGGCCGAACGCGACATCGCTGGGACCGAGCGTCTGCCACGCGCCTTCCGAGGGCGCGAGCGGCTTTCCGCCGGCCCACGGCTTGTTGCACGAAGCCTTGCGCCCGGCGTGCGCGATCTGGATCGCGGGCACCGCGCCCTGCTTGCGGATGAATTCCGCGATCGGCTTCCACGCTTTCGCATGGGCCTCGGACCAGATCCCGGCGTCCCACGGCGTGATGCGCCCCTCAGGCGTGACCGCGCTCGCTTCCACGCTCACCATTGCGGCGCCGCCGACGGCGCGGCTGCCGAGATGGACGAAGTGCCATTCGTTGGGCATGCCGTCGTCGCTCGAGTACTGGCACATGGGAGATACGAAGATGCGGTTCCTGAAAGCGACGGAACGCAGCTCGAGCGGCGAGAAGAGGAAGGACATGGGATCGAAGGCGGGCAGGTATGCGCGGGATATAGTACCCAACTCAATGGCATCGAACGACGTGCTCACCATTCGCGCGGGAAAGCGCGCCCTCGAACAGATCCGGCGCTCGGGGTTGAACGCGGCCGACGTCGAAATCATCCCGGGCGCGGCGGGCGGACCGAAAGGCCTCGGAATCTCCGGGCTCGACCGCGCGATCTTCGGCGAGTGGCTGCCCTCCGCACCCGGCGTGCGGCACTTGATCGGAGCGTCGATCGGTGCCTGGCGCTTCGCCGCGGCGTGCCGCACGAACCCGCTCGGCGCGCTCGATGAGTTCGCCCGCGCCTACACCGAGCAGAGCTACCCGCCGCGGCCCAGCCGGCGTTTCGTCTCGCAGGCGGCGCGCGAGATGCTGGGAACGCTCTTCGCGGGGCG
Source organism: Usitatibacter sp. (assembly GCA_041476125.1). Taxonomy (GTDB): domain Bacteria; phylum Pseudomonadota; class Gammaproteobacteria; order Burkholderiales; family Usitatibacteraceae; genus Usitatibacter. Next base: position 14,215 of record JBGOST010000001.1, read on the forward strand.
CGAGGACGAGATCCTCTCCAACCCGCACTACCGGCTGCACATCCTCGTGGTGCGCGGGCGCTGGCCGCTCACGCGCGACACATCGCTATCGACGTCCTTCGGTTTCGGCATGGCGGCGATGGCCAACGCGGTGGGACGGCGCCATCTCGCGCGCTTCATCGACCGCACCGTCTTCCACGACGCGCGCGATCGGCCGCCCTTCCTCACCTACGGCGAACTCACCTCGCGCGAGGCGCCGCAACCGATTCGCTTCGACGCCTTCCACACCCACACGGTCACGCTCGATCGCGCCAACTTGGGCGAGGCGCTGCTCGCCTCCGCCTCGATTCCCCTGATCCTCGAGGGCATCGCGAACATTCCGCGCGCGCCCGCCGGCATCTATTGGGACGGCGGCATCATCGACTATCACCTTCACCTTCCCTACAACCACTCCAAGGGGCTGGTCCTCTATCCGCACTTCACCGATCGCATCGTGCCGGGATGGCTCGACAAGGCGATGCCGTGGCGAAGGGCGCGCGGCCAGTGGCTCGACAACGTGGTGCTGGTGGCGCCCTCGCGCGAATACCTGGCGAAGCTTCCGCACGGCAAGCTTCCCGACCGCAAGGATTTCTCGCGCTTCGTGCGCGACGATGCGGGGCGGATGAAATACTGGCGCGGCGCCATCTCGGAGAGCGACCGCCTCGCCGAGGCGTTCTTCGAGTTCACGCGCCGTCCCGACGTCTCGCGCGTCCTGCCGCTCTAGGGCGCGCTCCCGGCGGCCAGGTCGGCGGCGATCTTGCGCGTGTCCTCCGCCCCCAGCAAGGTGGCGTGCGCGAAGAGCCGCTTCTTGAAATGCGTGCGGCCCGACGTGTTGGAGCCGTGGTAGACGTAGACGTAGAGCAGCGGGCGATCGAGGGCGGCGAGCGCATCGGCCTCGATCATCTTGCGGATCGCGTGCTCGTCTTCGCCGCGCCCCAGGTCCGCGAACGCGGGCACCTTGTCGCGCTCCGCGACGAGCGTGCCTTCGCAAGGGCGCCCCTCGGAAATGTAGCCCCGGCCGGTCGTGGTGTCGAAGAGCACCACGCGCCACAGGACGCATCCATGCTTGGCGCTGTCGCGCAGTGCCGCGATCTGCTCGGCGAGCCGCGTGGGCCCGTGCCAATCGTCATCGTCCCATTGCGCGATGTAGCGGCCGCGCGAGGCCGCGATGGCGAGATTGCGCCTCTCACCCAGCCGAAGTCGTGGAGAAGCCGGGATCTCGACGCCGCGGATGCGTGGATCGTCGAGGGTGGCCACATAGCGCTGCGTGGCCGCGTCGTCGGCTTCGTGCTGGATGAGAAGCTCGCGCGGCGCGAAAGTCTGGGCGAGGAAGCACGCGACCGAGCGGCGCAGGAGGGGAACGCGGTTGCGCGTGACGCACAGGCAGGAGACGAGGGAGTCGGCCTGCACTAGCTCGGGCGCTCGCCGCGTTTCGCGAGCTCGATCGTCCTGCGGATCGCCTCGGCCGACATCTCGAGCAGGTGGTCGAGGCCATTCTGGCGACGCAGCCGCTGGGCTTCGCGAAAGAAGCGCGCCGCCTCGGAGTAACGCTCCTGGTCGAGGAGGTTGGCGCCGGCCTGGAACAGGACCGCATGGAGCAGGTCGGATAACAGCGGCGCGGAGCGCGCCTGCGAGATGAGCTGGTCGAAGAGCGGGGTCGAGATCCCGAAGCGGCCCTCCCATTGCATCACCTGGGCGAGTGCCAGCTGCCCGGCGAAGACGGCGCGGTAATCCTCGAGGAGCTCGCCGAGCGCGATCGCGGCCGAAGCGGTCTTGCGCGCCTCCTCCAGCCGGCCGGCGATGCGCAGCAATGGCGCGGCCTCACCCAGCATCGCGAGCAGGCGCGCCGGCTGCGAGCGCGCGGTGGCGATCTCGTCGACGCGCGCATCGACGGCGCGCGCGAACGCCGCGGGGTCCACGGGCGCCTCGCGCAATCGCGCGTCCAGGCGCCAGGCGAGGGGCGGGTGCTCGACCGTCATCAGTAGTTGAGGATCGGCGCGAGCCAGCGTTCGGCTTGCGCCAGGTCCATGCCCTTGCGGTGCGCGTACTCGGCGACCTGGTCGCGCTCGATCTTGCCGATCGCGAAGTAACGCGAGTCGGGATGCGAGAAATAAAAGCCGCTCACGGCGGCCGTCGGCAGCATCGCGAAGGATTCCGTGAGCACGAGCCCCGCATTGCGGCCCGCGTCGAGCAGCCGGAAGAGCTCGCCCTTCTCCGTGTGGTCGGGGCACGCGGGATAGCCCGGCGCCGGGCGGATTCCCGAGTATTTCTCGGCGATGAGATCGTCGCTGGAAAGCGCTTCATCCGCGGCATAGCCCCAGAATTCGGTGCGCACGCGGCGGTGCAGGTGCTCGGCGAACGCTTCGGCGAGGCGATCGGCGAGCGCTTTCACCATGATCGCGTTGTAGTCGTCGTGCTTCGCCTCGAACTCCTTCACCTTCGCCTCGGTGCCGATGCCCGCGGTGACCGCGAAGGCGCCGAGATAGTCGGGCACGCCCGAATCCTTGGGCGCGACGAAATCGGCGAGGCACTGGTTGGGATTGCCGGGCGGCTTCTGGTTCTGCTGGCGCAGGTTGTGCCACGTCATCAGCACACGATCGCGGCTCTCGTCGGCGTAGATCTCGATGTCGTCGCCCGCGGCATTGGCGGGCCACAGGCCGAAGACCGCGCTTGCGGTGAGCCAACGCGCTTTTACGAGGCGCTCGAGCATCGCTTCGCCGTCGCGTTTCACGTTGCGCGCGGCCTCTCCCACGACGGGATCGGTGAGGATGTCGGGATACTTGCCGGCGAGGTCCCACGCCTGGAAGAAGGGCGCCCAGTCGATGAACGGCACGAGCTTGTCGAGCGGATAGTTCTTGAGCGGGGTGAGCCCGAGCTGCCTGGGCTTGGGCGGCCGGTAGGCCGTCCAGTCGATCTTCACCGCGTTGGCGCGCGCGGCCGCGAGCGCCACGCTCTTCTGGCCCGTTTTCTTCGCGTGCTGCTCGCGCACCTTCACGTAGTCGGCGCGGACCTGCGCCATGTAGGTCTCGCGGTGCTCGACGCTGGCGAGGCTCGAGGCCACGCCCACCGCGCGCGAGGCGTCCGGAACCCAGACCGTCGGGCCGGAATAGTTGGGCTCGATCTTCACCGCGGTGTGCGTGCGCGAGGTCGTGGCGCCCCCGATGAGGAGCGGCAGCTTGAAGCCCAGCCGCTCCATCTCCTTGGCGACGTGCGCCATCTCCTCGAGCGAGGGCGTGATGAGGCCGGAGAGCCCGATCATGTCCGCCTTCTCCTTCACCGCGGTGTCGAGGATCGTCTCGCAGGCGACCATCACGCCCAGGTCGACCACGTCGTAGTTGTTGCACTGGAGCACCACGCCGACGATGTTCTTGCCGATGTCGTGCACGTCGCCTTTGACCGTGGCCATGACGACCTTGCCCTTGGGCTTGGGCGCGGTTCCGAGGCGCCTCTTCTCTTCCTCGATGAACGGGATCAAGTGCGCGACGGCCTGCTTCATGACGCGCGCGGACTTCACGACCTGCGGCAAAAACATCTTTCCGGAGCCGAAGAGGTCGCCGACGACGTTCATCCCGTCCATGAGCGGGCCCTCGATCACCTGCAGCGGGCGCTCGTATTGGAGCCTGGCCTCCTCCGTGTCCTCGACGATGTGCTGCGTGACACCCCTCACCAGGGCGTGGACGATGCGTTCCTGCACGCTGCCCTTGCGCCACGCGAGATCCTCGGCGGCGTCCTTCTTGCGCCCCTTGAAGGTCTCGGCGAATTCCACCAGGCGCTCGGTGGCGTCGGCGCGGCGATTGAAGATCACGTCCTCGACGCGCTCCAGCAGCTCCCTGGGGATCTCGCCGTAGACGCCGAGCTGGCCCGCGTTCACGATCCCCATCGTGAGCCCGGCCTTGGTCGCGTGGTACAGAAACGCGGTATGCATCGCCTCGCGCACCGGGTCGTTGCCGCGGAACGAGAAGGAGAAATTGGACACGCCGCCGGAAGTCTTGGCGTACGGGAGATGGCGGTGGATCCACGCGACCGCCTGGATGTAGTCGCGCCCGTAGGTGTTGTGCTCCTCGATCCCGGTGGCGACCGCGAAGATGTTCGGGTCGAGGATGATGTCCTCGGGCGGGAATCCCACCTGCTCGGTGAGGATGCGGTAGCAGCGCTCGCTGATCGAGGTCTTGCGCTCGAGCGTATCCGCCTGGCCCTTCTCGTCGAAAGCCATCACCACGATCGCGGCGCCATAGCGGCGCGCGAGCTTCGCCTGGTGGATGAATTCCGCCTCGCCCGCCTTGAGCGAGATCGAGTTCACGATCGACTTGCCCTGCACGCATTTGAGCCCCGCCTCGATGACGCTCCACTTCGAGCTGTCGATCATGACGGGAACCCGCGCGATGTCGGGCTCGACGGCCACGAGCTGCAGGAACTTCGCCATCGCCGCGGCCGAGTCGAGCATCGCCTCGTCCATGTTGACGTCGATCACCTGCGCGCCGCTCTCGACTTGCTGGCGCGCGACCGAAAGCGCCTCCGGGTAGTCGCCGGCGAGGATCAACCGCGCGAAGGCCTTCGAGCCGGTGACGTTGGTGCGCTCGCCCACGTTCACGAAGAGGGAGTCGCCGCCGACGTTGAGGGGTTCCAGCCCCGAGAGGCGCAGCTTCGGCGCGATCTCGGGGACGACGCGCGGCTTGAAGGCCGAGACGTTCTCGACGATCTCGCGGATATGGTCGGGCGTGGTGCCGCAGCAGCCGCCCGTGATGTTGAGCCAGCCGCTCTCGGCCCACTCGCGGATGAAGCCCGCGGTCTCGCACGGCTGCTCGTCGTACTCGGCCATCGCGTTGGGCAGGCCCGCGTTGGGATGCGCGGAGACGAAGACGTCGGCGATGCGAGAGAGCTCTTCCACGTGCGGGCGCAGCTGCTTGGCGCCGAGCGCGCAGTTCAGCCCCACCGAGAGGGGCCTCGCGTGGCGCACCGCGTTCCAGAACGCTTCCGTGGTCTGGCCGGAGAGCGTGCGCCCCGATGCATCGGTGATGGTTCCCGAGATCATGATCGGCAGCTTCACGCGCGCTTGCTCGAAGTGCTCGTCGATCGCGAAGAGCGCGGCCTTGGCGTTGAGCGTGTCGAAGATCGTCTCGACCATGATCAGGTCCACGCCGCCTTCGACGAGTGCTTTCACCGCCACCTTGTACGCGTCCTTCACCTGGTCGAAGGTGACGGCGCGGAATCCCGGATCGTTCACGTCCGGGGAGAGCGAAAGCGTGCGGTTCATCGGCCCCAGGACCCCGGCGACGAAGCGCGGCTTGCCGGGCGTGCGCGCCGTGAACGTATCGGCGACCTCGCGGGCGATGCGCGCGCCCTCGAGGTTCAACTCCGCCACGATGGCCTCGAGCTTGTAGTCGGCCTGCGAGATCGAGGTCGAGTTGAAGGTATTGGTCTCGAGGATGTCGGCGCCGGCTTCGAGATACTGCGCGTGGATCTCGCGGATCACCTCCGGGCGCGTGATGCTGAGCAGGTCGTTGTTGCCGCGCAGGTCCTTCGCGTGGTCCTTGAAGCGTTCGCCGCGATACTGCGCCTCGGTGAGCGAGTAGCGCTGGATCATGGTGCCCATCGCGCCGTCGAGCACGAGGATGCGCTGCTTCAACGCATCGTGAAGCGCGGCAAGTCGGGCGGGGCGAGTAGAGATCGGTTGGTCCATGGCTCCAAACAAAAAACCCGTCAGCAACGCGAACGGGTTTTTGGGCCGATCGCTTTAGCTGGATTTATCAAGCGCCCGCAAGCTGACGATCAAATCGGCGCCAACGACACAGGGCATTCTACGCCGGGAGCTCCCACCCGGCAATTCCCGCGGATAGGCTAGGATTACGGGGATGAAACGAACCCTCGCCCTCGCCCTGGCGGTCCTCCTCCTCGCCGGATGTGGCGCCGTTCCCGTCCGCGAATCGGCCCTCGACCGCATCGACACCTTCGTGGTGATCTATGCGGAGAACCACAGCTTCGACAACATGTACGGGCTTTTCCCCGGCGCGAACGGCGTAGCCAACGCCAAGCCCGAGCAGATGACGCAGCTCGACCACGACGGCAAGCCCTTGCCGCATCTCCCGCCGGTCTACACCGCTGGCAAGCCCGACCCGAAATACCCGCAGGGCCTGCCCAACGCCCCGTTTCGCATCGACGCGCCGCCCACGAGCGCGCGCATCGACCAGATCGTCCCGAGCCCCATCCACAACTACTGGCACAACATCGAGCAGATCAACGGCGGGCGCAACAACAGGTTCGTGGCGATGACCACCGTCGGATCGTGGACCATGGGGTATTACGACGGCTCGAGCCAGAAGGTGTGGCAGTGGGCGCAGCGCTACACGCTTGCGGACAACTTCTTCATGGGGGCCTTCGGCGGGTCGTTCCTGAACCATCAATGGCTCGTCTGCGCCTGCACGCCGGTGTATCCCGACGCGCCGGCCTCGATTCGCGCGCAGCTCGACGACCGCGGGATGATGAAACGGCGCCCAGGCTCGCCGCCGTCGGTGCTCAACGGCCCGGTGCAGGTCTTCGACGGCCAGGTGACGCCGGACGGCTACGTGGTGAACACCTCGCAGCCGCCCTACCAGCCGAGCGGCATCGCGCCCGCGCCGGGCGGCAATGCCGATCTCGCGGATCCGTCCAAGTTTCCCGTGCCGCCGCAAACGGCGAAGACGATCGGAGACACGATGTCGGCGAAAGGCATCTCCTGGACCTGGTACTCGGGCGCGTGGAACGAGGCGCTCGCCGACGGCCGGCGCCCGCCCGCCGAGAAGCGCGCGATCATCTACAACCGCGACCCCGGCAGCCACAACTTCCAGCCGCACCACCAGCCGTTCAACTATTTCGCGCGCTTCGCGCCGGGAAGCGCGGAGCGCGCGGCGCACATCAAGGACGGCCAGGCATTCCTCGATGCGATCGATACCGGCTCGCTCCCGCAGGTGTCCCTCTACAAACCCGCAGGCCGCCTCACGCAGCACCCGAGCTACACCGACATCCACAGCGGGGACATCCATATCGCCGAGGTGCTCGAGCGCCTCGAGAAAAGCCCGCAGTGGGGCCGCATGCTGGTGGTCGTCACCTACGACGAGAACGGCGGGTACTGGGATCACGTTGCGCCGCCCTCGGGACCGGGCTGGGGCGACCGCTGGGGCCCGGCCACGCGCGTGCCGGCCATCGTCGTGTCGGCGCATGCGAGGCGCGGCTACGTCGATCACACGTCCTACGACACGACCTCGATCCTCAAGATGATCACGCGGCGATTCGGGCTGGAAGCGCTTCCTGGCGTGCGACAGAACGCGGGCGATCTTTCGAACGCGCTGTCGCAATAAGCGCTAGGCCACCGAAACGAAGAGCCCGAACCAGATCGACCAGATTCCGAGCACGACGAAAAGCAGACCGGTCCAGAACGGAATGCGGCGGCTCAAGCCAGAAAGCCGGTCCAGCACGCGTCTCGTCTCCGGAAAGAGCACCGCGGCCACGATTGGCAGCGAAAGGGCGAGGCCGAACAGCGCCAATGAAACGAAGCCATTCACGAGCGTCATGCCTGTGGCGCCGTGAGCCGCTGCCGAAGCCAGGAGCGCTACGAGGAGAGGGCCCGCACAGGCCGGAATGTTCAGGGCGAACAGCGCGCCGAGGAGTGCCGAGCCTCGAGACGCGGACAGGCTCGCAAGCCGCGGGCCGAGCGAGCGCTTCAGGACCGAAATCCGCCCCGTTACGTAGAGAAGCCCGATGGCCGCGTACACCAGTCCCACGAGGAGCCACACGGCTTTTTGGACGCCCAGGAAGACGGCGCCCACCAGCGCCGCAAGCACGCCGAGCAATCCCGTTACCACGGTTCGTGTCAGCGTGAAGAACACCACTTGCTGCAACTTGTCGCGCGCTCTCTTTCCTTCGAGGGTGACGACGAAAAGGAGCGTGGTGCCCACCGCGCATGGCTCGATGAATCCCAGGAGTCCGAAGAGAATCGGCCAGAGAAGACTATCCATGCGAGTCGCGGCTAGAGGCCAAGCGACAGCGTGCTGATGATGGGGCATGCCCGTGGCCGTTTGCCTTGGTGGCACTCCTCGATGAGACCTTCCAAGAGCCGCCGCATGCGGTTCAGGTCCGCGATGCGCTCCTTGATCAGGATGAGCTTGTGCTCTGCCAGCTTGCGTGTCTCGCCGCAGTTTTGGCCGTCTTCGAGGAGCAGCAGTTTCCCGATTTCCTGCAAGGTGAAACCCAGCTGTTGGGCGCGTTTGATGAACTGCAGCCGCGCGACCGTAGAGGCACCGTAGCGACGCACAGAACCGGGCCGGCGCCCGGGCTCTGCCACCAGACCCAGGCTCTGGTAATACCGAATGGTCTCTTTGTGAACGCCGGCTTCCTTGGCGACCTGACCGATGGTGAGCGTGTCCAAATGGAACTCCTGTCCCGGTTGACTCTGTAGGACACTACAGAGTTTAGCCTCTTGAGTATCCTCAAAATCACTCGACTGCAGGTGCCGGAAATGAAGACACAAGCTTCCCTTGCGGCAGGCATGCTTGCCGCCCTGGGCGCGACCGCCTGCTGTTTCGGCCCTCTACTGCTCGTAACCCTCGGCTTCGGCGGCGCCTGGGCGGCCCGGATGCAGGGCTTGGCCACCTTCCAGCCCGTATTCGTGGGCCTTACCCTGCTGTTCATGGGTTCCGCTTTTCACCACCTGTATATCAAGCCGCGCGAATGCGCCCCCGGCGACGTTTGCGAAGCGCCGCAGGTTGTCCGCCGCCAACGCATCGCGTTTTGGGTCGTCGTGGCCGTGATCGCGATGATGGCGGCCTTCCCACTATTCTCCAACTATTTCTACTGAGGAACGAACGATGCTGAATCGAGTTTTTGCCGCCCTCGCGATGGCGGGGGTCGCCCTCACGGCCAACGCGAGCGAAGGGCAGAAGGTGACTCTCGACGTGAAGGGGATGCACTGCGCGAGCTGCCCTCTCACGGTCAAGGTCGTGCTCAAGAAGCAGCCCGGTGTGGATGAGGTAAGGATGGACGCCGAGAAGCACCTTGCGGAAGTGAAATTCGATCCTGCAAAAGTGTCCCCGGAGCAGCTGGCGAAGGCGGTGACTGAAGCAGGTTATCCGGCGACTCCTCGGAAATGAGCGGCGTGTCGCAAGTCATCCTTCAGAGTACGTTGACCTGTCCTCATTGTGGCTTCCGCAAGGAAGAGACAATGCCGACTGACGCATGCCAGTATTTTTACGAGTGCGAGAGCTGCAAGACGCTGTTGAAGCCCAAGACGGGCGATTGCTGCGTTTATTGTTCCTTCGGCTCGGCGAAGTGCCCGCCGATCCAGCAACAACGCTCCTGCTGTTCGTAGCGCCCCACGGCAGCAGGCACCGCGGCCACTCCGACCGTGGTGGCGGTATTCATGGGACAGGCCCTGATGTGGTCACGGTTGCACGGACACACCCGGGCCGCGCAGCGCGGCATGGGTTTCCGGGCACATCAATTTCTCGAGCGTGGAATGAAGGCGGTCACGGCTGGGCGGGTCGAGAGCGAGCAGGCGCGATATCCGGGAGAGGTTTTCCCGCGTCGTCCTCGCGCCAGCCTCGATCAGCGCGTCACGGCGCGAAAACGTGATCATTCCTTCCGGAGGCAATGCGGGCCGCAGGACGATGTCCGCGTCGGCAGCTTCGTTCGCGGTGAGCGCCCATTGGGTCACGAGGGAAATGCGCCAGAAGGACTCGACCATGTTCGAGAATGGCCTCTCCTTGGGGTCGAAGACTACGTCCACCGCGACCACGCGCTGCGCGCCCAGCGCCCGGGCCACGCGTACCGGCAACGGGCTGAGGAGCGCGCCGTCGAGATAGCGGTGCCCGCGGATCGACGCGGGTGAGAAGACGACCGGAACGCCGCTCGAGGCCTGGACGGTCTTGCCCGCGTCGCCGGCGTTGAAGATCTCGAGGCACGAGCGCTCGGCCTCCACGGCGACCGCGGCAAAACGAATCGGGAATTCCTCGATCGAGTGGTAGCGCGAAAAACGGTCGATGAACTCGTGTATCCCGCCTCCACCGATCACGCCGAATCGCGAGAGCCGCAGGTCGCCAAACACGTTCATGCCGATCGCCTGGCCGGCCTCGGCGAGCTGCTCGCCGTCGAGCCCGGATGCCGCGAGCGCGCCCACTGCGGCGCCGACACTCGTCCCGACGATGAGGTCCGGCTCGAGGCCCGCCGCGCGAAGCTCCCGTATGACGCCGATATGCGCGAAGCCGCGCATGGCGCCGCTCGACAGGACGAGCGCCCACTTGACCGGCACTGCGCGGGCGACGAAACGGGGCTCGTCCTCGGCAGCGATCGGATGCTCGCGTGCAGCCGGCAGCAGCGTGCAGCCCGCCGGCAACAGCGAGGCGACCGGAAGAAGGAATAAGGCGAGATTAAACGAAGCGCGACGCATCGGCCATTCCTCCCTTGGGACGATCCGCCGCCTGTCCTTTGCGCACCGACCGTCGGCGGATCAACAGAAACACGGCCGGAACGACGAACATGGATAGCAGCGGTGCGGTGATCATCCCGCCGACCATCGGAGCGGCGATGCGTTGCATGACTTCAGAGCCGGTGCCGGATCCGAACATGATCGGCAACAGGCCGGCGATGATCACGGCGACTGTCATCGCGATGGGACGCACCCGCAGCGCCGCGCCCTCGACGATCGCCTGCGCAAGATCGGTTTCGTCGCTCAACCGTGCCTGTGCGGCGCGGGCGGCCATCGCTTGATTCAGGTAGATCAGCATCACCACGCCAATTTCGGCCGCCACACCCCCGAGCGCGATGAACCCCACCGCGGAAGCGATCGACATGTGATAGCCCAGCAGGAAGATGAGCCAAAACCCGCCGACCAGCGCGAACGGAAGCGTCGCCATGATCAGGAGCGCTTCGTCGAAGCGGCGAAAGGTGAGGTACAGCAGCACGAAAATGATGAGAAGCGTGAACGGCACGACGACTTTCAGCTTCTCCTGCGCGCGCTCGAAATACTCGAACTGCCCGGACCACGAGATCGAGTAGCCGGCCGGCAGCTTGATTTCCCTCGCCACCGCCTGCTGCATCTCGTGCACCGCCGAGCTCAGGTCTCTTCCATGCAGATCGACGTACGCCCATCCCGAAAGCCGCCCATTCTCGCTCTTGAGCATGGGAGGCCCGTCGACGATGCGAATGGTCGTCACGTCCCCGAGCCGGATCTGCGCGCCGCGCTCGGTAAGCACGGAAAGGTTTCGAAGGCCCTCTATCGAGTCGCGAACTTCTCGTGGATAGCGCACGTTGATGGGAAAGCGCTGCAATCCCTCGACCGTCTCGCCGACGTTGTCGCCGCCGATCGCCGCGGAGACGACACTCTGCACGTCGGCAACATTGAGGCCGTAGCGCGCCGCCGCATCCCGGTCGATATTGACGTCGATGTAGCGCCCGCCGGAGAGGCGCTCGGCGAACGCGGATGTAACCCCCGGAACTTGCTTCAGCACGCGCTCGATCTGGGAGGTGATCCTATCGAGCTCCTGGAGATTCGCGCCCGCCACCTTGACGCCGACGGGACTCTTGATGCCGGTGGCGAGCATGTC
>JBGOST010000002.1:0-19784 GCA_041476125.1 Usitatibacter sp.
CGAGAATCCGCCGCGGCCTCCGAACTGGGGCGGCTACCGCGTGGTTCCCGACTACCTCGAGTTCTGGCAGGGCCGCGGCAGCCGGCTGCACGATCGCGTCGCCTATTCGCGCGCCGAGGGCGCGTGGAAGATCGCGAGGCTGGCGCCTTGAGCAAGCTCGAGGCCCACGCGCCGCCCGCCTCCGCGGCGAAGGCGCTTTCGCCCACGCAGCTGCTCGCGTCGCTGCGCTCCGCGCTCGACCCGTGGACCCCGGGCACGCCCTTCTGGATCTTCGCCTACGGCTCGCTCATGTGGAACCCCAGCTTCGCGTGGGACGTGCGCCACGTGGCGACGATCCGCGGCTACCACCGCTCCTTCCGCGTCTGGTCGCGCATCAATCGCGGCACGCCCGAGAACCCGGGCCTCGTGCTCACGCTCGAATGCGGCGGCAGCTGCCGCGGGCTCGTCTATCGCATCGCGCCCGACCTCGTGCACGAGCAGATGCACCTCATCTGGAAGCGCGAGATGATGTACGGGTCGTACCGGCCGAAGTGGCTCAATTGCATCGTCGGCGACGAGTCGATCCGCGCCCTCGCCTTCACCGTGAACCGCGAGTGCTCGGGCTACACCGGCCAGATCCCGATCGAGGTCATGGTCGAGGCGATCGCGAGCGCGGCGGGACGCTACGGGCCGGCGCACGACTACCTCTTCAGGACGACCGAGACCCTTCGCGCCCACGGCATTCGCGACTCGCGCGTCGAGCAGCTCACCAACCTCGTGAAAGCGCGGATGGTGACCGTTCAGGGAAGCCGCAAGCCCCAGGCCGCGGCGTAGCGCTTCAGCACCGCCGCGTCGTCCTCCTCGGCGAAGCCGCGCGCGACCGTGTCGCGAAAGATTTCCTGCGCCTGCTCGGCCATCGGCGCCTCGACGCCGAGCGAGCGCGCCGCGGCGACGAACAATCCCACGTCCTTGAGCAGCACTCGCGCCGCCGCGCGCGGAGCATAGTCGCCCGCGAGCGCTCGCGGCATGCGGTCGGCGAAGATCCAGCTTCCCCCCGAGCTCGCGTCGACGACTTGGGCCGCCTGGCGCAGGTCGAGCCCCAGCTTCGCGGCGAGCGCCATCGCCTCGCATCCCGCCGCGAGGTTGGCCGCGGCGAGCATGTTGTTGACCACCTTCATGCGCGAGCCGTCGCCCGGCCTGGCACTGATGCGAAAGCACTTCGCGGCGATGGCGTCGACCACGGGGCGGCAACGATCGAACGCCGCCTCGCTTCCCGCCGCCATCATGCTGAGAGTGCCCGCGTGAGCGCGCGCAGGCCCGCCCGAGATCGGCGCGTCGAGCATCGCGACGCCGCGATCGGCGAGGCGCGCCGCGATATCCGCGGCATCACCCGGGGCGATCGTGCTGCACATCATGATGACGACCGAAGGGGCCGCTCTTGCGATCGCGCCATCGCTTCCCAACAGCACGTCGCGCGACTGGAGGGCGTCGACCACGACCGTGATGAGAACGTCGACCTGGGAAGCGACCTCGGCGGGCGTGGCGCCGCGCCGCGCTCCCGCGGCCACGGCTTCGGCCTCGCGTTCCGGCACTATGTCGCGCGCGACAACGGTGAAGCCCTTGGAGAGCAGCGCCTTCGCGATCCCCATTCCCATCGCGCCGACGCCGACGATTCCGACCCGCGGTAGCCCTCCATCGCCCATCCGCGAGAGCTTACGCGATCTATTTTTTCCGCGGATCGTCGGCGGGATTCACGTAGGTGATGCCCCATGGACCCACGCCGTGCACTTGGACGATCGCCTCGTCGCGCGTGAGCGCGAAGTGGCGCGTGCCCGGCTGCATGATCGCGGCACTTCCCACGGGAAGCGCCATCGCCCGCCCGGCATCGAAGGAGTCGCCGGTACCCATGTAGAACGTTCCCGATATCACGGTCACGTGCTCGATCCCCGGATGCCAATGCGCGGGAACGCGGTAGTTGGCGGGCAATTTCAGGCGGAAGACGATCGGCGTCGACTCGTTCAGCGGCCCCTCGATGACCGCGAGCTTGGCCCCCGGCGGCAGCGACGGGACGTCAGCCCACTTGAGCTGGTCCGGCGTCACCATGGTGTGGGCAGCGGGCTCGGCGGCGGCGAGCGGGGCAGCGAACGTGGCAACCAACAGGAGTGCGAGCGGCTTGTTCATCGGGGTTCCCTTCTTGCGGACGATGGGGTCGATCATCGCCGCCACGGCGCCATGACGAAATACGCATCTTGGCGTACGCTCGCGCACTCCGAACGGGATTTCCGATGACGATGACCGAGGACGTCTTTCGCCGGGTCCTCGCCGCGGCCTACGACCTGCACCGCCACCGCGAGGCCGCGACCTACCCGGCGCAGCTCGCGCGGGTGGCGGCCCAGGTCGTGCCGTGCGACAGCGCGCTGTTGGTCACTTTCGAGCCCGCGAGCGGCGCCTTGCGCCTCGACGCCTGGCCCGCGGAGCAGTTCGAGCGCCTCGACCGCGACGAGGTCGTGCGGCTGCACCGGGCCGACCATCCCTTTGTCGCACGCTGCCGCGACTCGCGCTCGGTGCGCGCCTTCCGCCTTGTCGATCTCGCGCCGAAAGACGAGTTCGCGCGCACCGGCCTGCATACCCACGTCTACCGCTTCCTCGGCATCGAGCACCAGCTCATGATGCTGGTCGCGAGCCCCGACAGCCGCTGGCGCGCTCTCGTCCTCAATCGGCGCACCGGCGAGTTCAGCGACGAGGACCGCTCGGCGCTCGAAGCCCTGTGGCCGCACATCACGCTCGCCCAACGCAACCTGCGCCGCGCCACGCGCTCGAAGGGGCCCGCGCTGGACGAGAAGGTGGCGGATGAAGCGTCGGGCGTGATCGTGATCCGCAGCACCGGCGCCGTGACGCTCTGCACCGAGCAGGCGCGCGTCTGGCTCGCCGAATACTTCGACGCGGTCTTCGTGGCGCGCAATGTGACGCTGCCCGAGCCGCTGATGGAATGGTCCAAGAAGCGCATCGCGGACGAGGGAGGCGGAAGGCGGCTGCGCGTCGTGCGCAGGGACGCCTTCGTGGTGAGCCGGGGAGAGCACTGCCTCGTCGCCGACCTCATCGTCGATCACGGCAAGGACCTGCACCTCATGCGCCTGGAGAAGGTCGCTCTCAACGCGCCGGCGGGGAGCCTCGAGGCGCTCGGCATCACCCCGCGCGAAGCCGAGGTGCTGTGCTGGGTGGCGCAGGGGAAGACGAACCGCGAGGTCGGCATGATCCTGGGCTCGAGCGCGCGCACGGTGCAGAAGCACCTCGAGCACATCTTCCAGAAGATCGGTGTCGAAAGCCGCACGGCGGCGATCCTCAAGGCGTGGCAGGCGGGCCGCCACTACTCCCTCGCCTAGCGGCTACTCGTCCCAGCAGTCGACGCTGAACTCGCTCACGATGCGCCCGTCCTTCACGGTCGTGAGGTAGACCGCGACCACGTTGCAGCCGTCCGGATAGCGGCAGTTCACGCGATAGGAAATCGAGCCTTCCCCGACGACCGGGTGCACGATCTCATGGCTCATCTCCCGCGAGCAGATGTCCTCGACCATCCGCTGCAGCGCGGGGCGCCCGCGCAACACGAGCGGACGCGAAGGCGGATTGTTGCGATTGACGATGGTCGATTCGATGTCCTCGGCGTAGACGCCCATCACTTTCGCCGGGTTGCGCTCGCGATAGCCGGCGCGAAGCGCTTCCAGCACCGCCTCTTCGGGAGAGACCCTCGCCTTGGGACGCTTGAGGTCGCCGCGTTCAGCCATCTTTAGTCGCCCGAAGGCCCGGCGGCGCGGGGTTCCGGGGGAAAGCCGCGCTTGCGCATCAACGCGTCGACCTGCGCATCGCGCCCGCGGAACGCGCGATAGCCTTCCGCCGGATCGACGGTATTGCCCGTCGAGAACACGTGGTCGCGAAGCCGCTTGGCCACCGCCTTGTCGTAAGCGCCCTCGGCCTCGATGAACGCCTCGAAGGCGTCGGCGCTCAGCGTGTCGGCCCACAGGTAGCTGTAGTAGCCCGCCGAATAGGAGTCGCCGCTGAAGAGGTGGCCGAAGTGAGGAAGGCGATGCCGCATCGCCATCTGGCGCGGCATGCCGAGGGAAGCGAGCGTCTCGCGCTCGAACGCGGCGATGTCGGCAGCCTTCGCGGGATCGAGGTGCAGGCGCATGTCCACCAGCGCGCTCGACAGGTACTCGACGTTCTCGAAGCCCTTGTTGAACTTCGAGGCGTCCTCGATCTTCGCCACCAGGGACTTCGGAATCGGCTCGCCGGTACGGCAATGGCGCGCGAAGCGGCTCAGCACTTCCGGGGTGATCAGCCAGTGCTCGATCAGCTGCGAGGGGAACTCGACGTAGTCGCGGTCGACGTTGGTGCCGGCAAGCGACGGGTAGCTCACGTTCGAGGACAGCCCGTGCAGCGCGTGGCCGAACTCGTGGAAGAGGGTCGTGGCGTCGCCCCAGCTCACGAGGACCGGCTCACTTGGGCTTGCCTTCACGAAGTTCGAGTTGTTCGAGACGATGGTCGTGACTTCGCCCGCGAAGCGCTCCTGGTTGCGATAGGCGTTCATCCACGCGCCGGAGACCTTGTCGGGCCGCGCGTACGGATCGAAGAAGAAAAGCGCAACGTGCTTGCCGGAGGCGTCCTGGACCTCCCACACGCGCACGTCGGGATGGTAGACGGGAACCTCGGCGACCGGCCGGAAGCGCAGGCCCATCAGCTCGCCGGCGACCCAGAACATGGCTTCGCGCAGGTTCTCGAGCTGCAGGTACGGCGTCACCTCGTTCTCGTCCAGGTCGTATTTCGACTTGCGCACCTTCTCGGCGTAGAACCGGTAGTCCCAGGGCTCGATCGAAATCTTCGCGCCCTCGCCATCGGCAATCGCCTGCATGTCGGCGACTTCCTCGGCCACGCGCGCCACCGCGGGCTTCCACACCGCCTCCATCAGCTGCATCGCGCGCTCCGGCGTCTTCGCCATGCTCATCTCGAGGCGCCAGTGCGCGTGGCTCGGATAGCCGAGGAGCTTGGCGCGGGCGTCGCGAAGACGCACGATCTCCGCGATCGCCTTCTTGTTGTCGCGCGCGTCGTTGTTGTCGCCGCGGCTGGCGAAAGTGCGCCACACCTTCTCGCGCAGGTCGCGCCGGCCCGAATAGGTGAGGAAAGGCTCCACGCTCGAGCGCGTGTTGAGGATCTCCCACTTTCCCTCGTGGCCGCGCGCGGCGGCGGCGGCGGCGGCGGCGGAGACGAGCGAATCGGGCAGGCCCGCGAGGCTGGCCGCATCCTCGATCACGAGCGAACGGGCGTTCTCGTCGGCGAGCACGTTCTGGCTGAAGTCGGTGTAGAGCGAGGCGAGGCGCTGGTTGATCTCCGACAGCCGCTTCTTCGCGACCTCGTCCAGCCGCGCGCCGCTGCGCGCGAACTCGGTGTAGCGCAGCCACGCGAGGCGCTGCTGCTCGGGCGTGAGGCCCGACTTCTCGCGCGCCGCGTAGACGGCGGCGATGCGCTCGAAGAGCTTGCCGTTCTGGATGACCTGGTCGTTGAACGCGGCGAGCCTGGGCTCCATCTCGCGCTCGACGTCCTGGAATGCGGCGCAGCGCAGCGTCGAGCTGAAGATGCCGTAGATGGCCGTCGCGCGATCGAGCGTCCTGCCGCCTCGCTCCATGGCCTCGAGCGTGTTGGCGAACGTTGCGGGCGAAGGATCGCCGGCGATGCGATCGATCTCGGCCAGCCTCTCGGCCATCGCAACCTCGAGCGCCGGCTTGAAATGCCCGACCTTCACCTTGTCGAAGGGCGGAACGCCGCCGAAAGGGCCACTCCACGGGGCAACCAGCGGGTTTGTTTCCACGACGGCCTCCTCAGACGCGCGCGCGTTGATCCTTGTGGGACAACCGCGCCAACAGGTAATCGACTTCGGCGCGCGCCGCGGGTGTCAGCGCGCCTCCGGGCTTGCGAAGCGAATCGGACGCGATGATACCGCGTCGCATCATCACGTACTTGCGCACCGCGAGCCCCGGGCCCGGCTGCTGCTCGTAGCGGATGAGCGGCAGGTGCGCGTCGAAGAGATCGTGGGCCTCGTCCCGCTTGCCCGCGGCCGAGAGGCGCACCACATCGACCAGCATATCGGGGAAGCAGTAACCGGTGTTGGCCCCGTCGGCGCCCCGCTCCATCTCGAAGTCGAGGAAGAGCGCGTTGTTGCCGGTGAGGATCGAGATGTGGCGCATGGAGCCGTCGCGCTCGAAGCCGCGCAGCGCGGAGATCTTTTCCAGGCCCGGCCAGTCCTCGTGCTTGAGCACCTGGCACGCGGCGTTTTCCATCACGATGCGGCGGATCACTGCGGGCGTCATCTGCACCGAGAAGGTTATCGGGTAGTCCTGGATCACGAAGGGAACGCCGGCGCCGATGGCCTCGGAGGCCTGCTGGTAGTACTGCACGATGGAGTCGTCGGTGCGCAGCGTATTCGGCGGGGCGATCATGACGCCTGCCGCACCCGCATCCATCACATCCCCGGCGAGCGCCTTCATCGCGGCGAAGCCCGGCGCCGAGACCCCGACCACGACCGGCACGTTGGCGCGCTTGAGCACGCGCTTCACCACGCCCACGGATTCGGTGTGCTCGAGCTTGGGCGCTTCCCCGAGCTGCCCCAGCACCGTCATCCCCGTGACACCCGCCTTCATGAAGAAGTCGGTCATCCGGTCGATCGACGCCTCGTCGATCCGCCCGTCCGGAAGAAAAGGAGTGGGCGCGATGACATAAACGCCCTTCGCGTTGCTATCGAGCTTCATCGATTCTTGCTTTCTCCCGGCTGTGAAAACGCAGATGAACGCAGATGAAGCGCAGATGAACGTACCCCAAGGCGCGTGGGTTTCGTGCTCGAGCGTGCCTCGTCACGAATCGCACACAAGGTTTTCGGGGTACGTTCATCTGCGCTTCATCTGCGTTCATCTGCGTCAAGGCTTTTTAGTTTTTTCATAACGAGCTTTGTTTTCGGCGTTCGGTGGATAAAGGCCGGGAAGGGAGGCGCCTTTCTCGACTTCCTCCATGATCCAGCCTTCGAGGCGCTCCTGCTCCGGGGCGGTGGCGACGATCTCCTCGATCATCGCGGCGGGGATCAGCACCGCGCCATCGTCGTCGACCACGACCCAGTCGTCGGGAAACACCGCCACGCCGCCGCAGCCGATGGGCTCGCCCCAGTTCACGAACGTGAGCCCCGCGACCGACGGAGGGGCCGCCGCCCCCTGGCACCACACCGGCAGGCCCGTCGCGCGCACGCCCGCCACGTCGCGCACCACGCCATCGGTGACGAGCGCGGCCACGCCGCGCTTCCTGATGCGCGCGCAGAGGATGTCGCCGAAGATGCCCGCATCGGTGACGCCGCGCGCATCGGCCACCGCGATGCAGCCCGCGGGCATCGCCTCGATCGCCGCGCGCGTCGAGATCGGCTTCGCCCACGATTCCGGGGTGGCGAGGTCCTCGCGCGCGGGAACGAAGCGCAGCGTGAAGGCCTTGCCGATGAGCCGCGGCTGCCCTGGGTTGAGCGGGCGGGTGCCGCGCATCCAGACGTTGCGCAGGCCCTTCTTGAGCAGCAGCGTGGTGAGGGTGGCGGTCGTCACCTTCGCCAGCGTGGCGACGATCTCTCGGTCTTGACTCATGGAATGGATTTCCTCGCGTGCGGGTGAGGGCAGGGATTCGGATTCTACGAGAGGCGGGAGAGGAACTCCCGGATGCGCTTCGCGTTCGCGCCGAGGTCGCTGTCACCCACGCGGGAGACGCTGCGCACGTCGACGCGGCTGCCGCCGCTCTCGGGCCGCACGCGCACCACCACATCATCCTTGAATCCGAACCAGCTCGTGGTGGCGGTCGCCTCGATTCGCCCGGTCGGCGCGTCGCTCGAGACGATTTCCCAGTCGAGCTTGCGCGCCGCGTCGATCGCGCGCTGCATGACGTCCTGGGGCGAGGCTTTCAGCACCAGCGACTTGATGTCGGGGTAGCCGCGCTGCTGCTGCGCCGCGATCGTGGGGCCGCCGTAGGCGGCGCCGTTGGGTGCCTTCTTGCGCTCTTCCAGGAGTGCGACGAACAGCGGCGGATCGAATGTATCGGTCGTGATGTCGTGGATCACGGGAACGCTTTTCGCACGCTCGAGGAGAAGGATCGGCGGGAGCGCGGCCACGAGCGCCAGGCCCAGCGCGAGCAGCGCAATCCACGGTCGCGAGCGCCAGCGCGGCACGGCGAGGAGGAAGGTCAGTACCAGCGCGCCCGCTCCGGCCGCCATCCCCGTGTAAGCCGCCCACTGCATCAAGGAGAGCCCGGTCTGCCAGGGCCACATGCCGAGCCGGGTTCCGGGGCCCGAAGCGATGAGCATCGTGAAAGCCGCGACCGCGACGGCCATGACGAGGGCCCGGGCGATGTTCATGGGGGTTTCTCTTGGAGGGGGACCTCCAATTATGCCCCGGCGATGCTCACTTTCGTGGGGGCGAATCGAGCCGCAGGAGCTTGCCCGCCTCGAGGGCCAGGCGCAAGGATTTGCGCTCGAGCCTCAAAACGCGAAGGCCGAGATCGCGAGCGCGTGCCGCGCGGTGAAGAGCGCCACCGCGAGGGCGATGCTTCCCACGAGGAGGGTGGGGGTGATGACCGATCTGGCGCTGGAGAGGAAGTCCATGTTGAGCTCCCGGCTTGATGTGAGCGATATTAGCCCTTGCCATCACCGGCGCTAAACGATATCTTTTCGACTTTAGTGTGAGTAATTCTCACACTTGGATTCACAAGGACCCCGGCCATGGCGCGCCAGCTTCCTCCCCTTTCCGCGTTGCGCCCCTTCGAAGCCGCGGCGCGCCTCGAGAGCTTTTCGCGGGCCGCCGAGGAGCTTCACCTCACGCACGGCGCGGTGAGCCACCAGGTGCGCGCCCTCGAGGAGCACCTCGGAACGCCGCTCTTCTCGCGCCACGGCAAGCGCGTGGCGCTCACCGCGGCGGGGCGCGCGTTCGCCGAGCGCATCCGCGGCGCCCTCGCCGAGATCGCCCAGGCGGCGCAGATCGCGAGCGCGGGGCGCCGCGAGGACCGCCTCACCGTGAGCGTGCTGCCGTCGTTCGCGTCGCGCTGGCTGATGCCGCGCCTGATCCGCTTCATGGACGCGAATCCGAAGCTCGAGGTGAACGTCCATGCCTCCACCGCGCTTGCCGACTTCGCCGCCGAGGAGATCGACGTCGCGGTGCGCTTCGGCAACGGCCCGTGGCCGCCGTTGGTGTGCGAGGCCTTCCTCGACGACGAGTACTTTCCGGTGGCGAGCCCGAAGCTCTTGCGCGGCAAGAGGCCGAAGGAGCCGAAGGACCTGCTGCGCATGCGCGTGATACGCGACGACCCGGGAGGAGATCGCGACTATTGGCGCCCCTGGTTCGCCGCGGCCGGCGTGGCGGTCGACGCCCCTCTCGCGGGGCCGTCCTTCAACGACTCGACCTACTCGCTGCAGGCGGCGGCGCGCGGCGAGGGTGTTGCGCTCGCGCGCCGCTCGATCGTGGGAGAGGACCTCGAGCGCGGCACGCTCGTGCGGCTCTTCAAGGTGGCGGTGCCTTCGCGCGAACGCTACTGGTTCGTGAGCCCGAAGGAAACGGCGAACACGCCCAAGGTGAAGGTGTTTCGCGACTGGGTGAAAGCCGAGCTGCGCTAGGCGCCGCTATTGCCCGGCTCGCGGTTGCCGCTGTTGCCTCCCTGCGGATCGGGTGTGGCAGCGGCGGCGTCGCGATTGCGATTGCGGTTCTTGTGGCGGCGATGGCGGCCCGGCTTGCCCGGCCCTGCCGCGGGACCCTGCCCCTGGCCTTGCGGGCGCGGCCCCTGCCCCGCGTTCCAAGGCTGCTGTCCTTGCTGGCCCTGGCCTGGCCCTTGCGAGTTGGGGTTGGGCTTGGGCTGCCCGTGCTTGCGATGCTTGCCCTGGAACTGGCCTTGCGGCGCACCCTGCCCCGGCCCCTGGCCTTGCGGGCCCCTGCCCTGGCCGCGCTTCTTGCCGAAGGCGAAAGGCTTGCCGCCGTGCGTGCGGCGCTGGTTCGGATTCGGATTCGGCTTGCCTTCGGGACGATTGCCGAAGTCGTAGCTGCCGCGATTGCCGTCGGGCTCGCGCAGCGGCGCGTCGGGCTTGGGGATCGGGCCGGCGCGATTGCCGATGTCGGGTCGATCGGCCGGAGGGCTGCGCGGATCGAAACGGTTGCCGACGTTGTCGTGCTCGTCGTGCTCTTCCGGCACTTCGTGGGGAATGCGCGGATCGCGATATCCCTCCGGGGCTCGATTGCCGATGTTGTCGTGCTCGTCCTCGACCTCTTCCTCGCCGGCCGCGGCCGGCGCCGGCGGATCCTGCATGCCGGCGAAGGCGAGCAGATCCTGCGTTGCCGCCTCGTCCATCTCGCGCATCATTCCGCGCTTGAGGAAAGTGGGCAGCTCCACGGACCCGAAGCGCACGCGCATCAAGCGGCTCACGGTGAGGCCCACCGCCTCCATCATGCGGCGCACCTCGCGGTTCTTTCCTTCGCGCAGCGTCACGTGGTACCAGTGGTTGGTGCCTTCGCCGCCGCGATCCTCGAGCGAGTCGAACTTGCACGACTCGCCGTCGATGTCGACGCCGGTGAGGAGCTTCGTCTTCTGCTCTTCGGACAATTCGCCCACCACGCGCACGGCGTATTCGCGCTCCACCTCGAAGCGCGGATGCGTGAGGCGGTTGGCCAGCTCGCCGCTGGTGGTGAAGATGAGCAGGCCCTCGGTGTTGAAGTCGAGCCGCCCCACCGACACCCAGCGCCCGCCGTGGACCTTGGGCAGCTTGTCGAAGACGGTCGGGCGTTTTTCGGGATCGTCGCGCGTGACGATCTCTCCGGCGACCTTGTGGTAGAGCAGCACGCGCGGCAGCGCCTCGCCGTAGCGCAGGGTGAGGAGCTTGCCGTCGAGCTTCACCTTGTCGCCCGGGCCGACGGAGTCGCCGAGCTTCGCGATCTGGCCGTTGATGGTGATGTGGCCCTGCGCGATGAGGATCTCGATGTTGCGCCGCGAGCCGTGGCCCGATTGCGCCATCACCTTCTGCAGGCGCTCTCTTTTGCTCGGGCTGCTTCCCCCCTGGCGCTCGCCGCCCGGAGCCTTGCCGCGGCCCTTGCCGAAACGCCGGTTGGAATTCTGTTGTGGACGGGCCCATTCCGGCACGACGCCGCCGGGCCATTCGAGCTTGTGGTTGGGGTGGGGTCTATCCCGCATGGGCTTGCTCCGTGGACTCGGGGGGTTGGGACTCGTCGGTCGATTCTTGTTGGGGCGGCGAGGGTGCCGCCTCGAGCGCGACGAGGGTGGCACTTGCCGGCTCGAGCGCTGCTTGCAGCTCGTCGAGCGGCGGAAGCTCCTCGAGCGACCGCAGGTTCAAGTCGTCGAGGAATTTTCGGGTGGTGGCGAAGATGGCCGGGCGTCCGGGGCTTTCGCGATAGCCGACGATCTCGACCCAGCCGCGCTCGATGAGCGCATTCAGCGTGGGCGGCGACACCGCCACGCCGCGGACGTCTTCGATATCGCCGCGCGTGACCGGCTGGCGGTACGCAATGATGGCGAGTGTCTCCAGGACCGCTCTCGAATACCGCGGCGGCTTCTCGCTGGAGATGCGGTCGATGAAGCTCTGGTACTCGGGCTTCACGCGGAAGCGCCACCCCGAGGCGACCGTGGTGAGCTCGATCGAGCGCTCGGCCCATTCGTCCTTGAGCTCGTCCAGGACCTTGCGGATGTTGTCCGCGTCGACCTCGCCGGCGAAGAGGCGCTTCAACTGCTGCACCGACAGCGGCTCGGAGGCCGAGAGGAGCGCGGCCTCGAGCACGCGTTTCACCTCCGCCAGGTCGATGGAGGGCGGGGAATCCGGGTTGGTCTGGTCGTTCATGGCGGCGATGGCGGGTTTCAGGCGATCGTGAGCGTGGCGCGATCGCTCTTCAGCTTCACGTAGATGGGATCGAAAGGCGATTGCTGGGTGAACTCGACGAGCGACTCGCGCGCGAGCTCGAGGAGGGCGAGGAAGCTCACCACCAGGAGCGGGACTCCGCGGTCCGGATCGAAGAGCTGCGAGAACTCGACGAAGCTGCCGGGAGCGAGTGCTTTCAGGATGCGGCTCATGTGCGCCCTCACCGAGAGCTGCTCGCGCGTGATCTTGTGGTGCGCGGTCATGCGCGCGCGCGCGAGGATCGAGCGCCAGGCCTCCGAAAGGTCGGCCACGCGCACATCGGGCATCCTCTCGGCGAGCGAGCGCTCGATGTAGACCTCGACCAGCGAGAAGTCGCGCCCGGCGACGGGGATCTCCGAGATCGCGAAGGCGGCTTTCTTCATGCGCTCGTATTCGAGGAGCCGGCGCACCAGCTCCGCGCGCGGATCTTCGGGCTCGGCCTCGTCCTGGCGCGGCCGCGGCAGCAGCATGCGCGACTTGATCTCGATGAGGAGCGCGGCCATCAGCAGATAGTCGGCGGCGAGCTCGAGCTGCGTGGCGCGCATCGCCTCGACGTATTCCATGTACTGGCGCGTGAGCTCGGCCATGGGGATGTCGAGGATGTCGAGCGAGTGCCGGCGTATCAGGTAAAGCAGGAGGTCGAGCGGGCCCTCGAAGGCCTCGAGGAAGACCGAGAGCGCCTCGGGCGGGATGTAGAGGTCCTCGGGCATCTCGGTGATGGGCTCGCCGCGCAGCCGCGCGATCGGCAACGCGAGGTCGAGCGCGGATTGCTCGCGGGCCAGCGGATCGTTTGCGGCGTGGGTGGTCATTTCTTCCAGTACAGCGCCTCGGCGGTGATGCGGCTCATGGTGTAGCCGTCCTGCTGGACGTCGGGGACCTCGGTCAGCTCCCAGCCGAGCTTCACGCCGAGCTCGCCCGCGGCGGTCGTCACGGCCTTGAAGAAATTCTCGCCGCGGTCCACGGCGGAGTCGCCCTGCTTCTTGACCTGCTCGGTCTGCCCCAGGTTCTCGTCGTCCGGATCCTCGTCCTTGCCGCCGATCAGCAGCAGGAAGCGCTTGGGCAGTGCCTGGCGCAGCTCGTCGTCTCCCGCGCGCGCGCCCACGAGCGAGTACGGAAACGGCTCGATGCCCTTGTTCTTCTCCTTCTCCTTGCGCCACTCGGGAAAGGTGTACCAGCCGGGATTCGCCGCGACCATGACCGAGGCGCGATTATCGGCCCTGAAGAACGCCATGCGCTGCACGAACTGAGCGCCCGCCCCGTGCCCGAAGATGGCGTACTGCGCCTGGCCGTCGCGCACCTCGTCGAAGATGTGCTCGATCGCGGAGAAGGCCCACTTCTCGCGATCGGCCTGGGCGGCGACGTCGCCCAGGTTGTATGCGGCGGCCTTGGGCCATTGGTTGCCGAGGAACTCGGGGGCCACGATGAGCAGCTTGTAGCGGTCGGCGAGGAAGGCCCAGTGGTCGCGATAGGTCGAGGCGTTGCGCTTCATGCCGTGCATCACGAACTGGATCGGGCAAGTCGTGTCGCACGCCTTCGGGCGATAGGTATAGACGCGAATCGGGCGGTCCGCGCGGCCCTTCTGGTCGGTGAAGACGAAGCTCCATTTGCCCGGCGGAATGGGTGTTGCGGCGAACGCGGGAAGCGCCAAGCTCGCCAGGACTGCGATCACCACCATGAGGACTCTAGTCATCGGCGCTCCTAGCTGTAATTGAGGCCCATGGCCTCGCGAACGTCGCGCATGGTGTCGTTGGCCAGGTCGGACGCCTTCTCGCATCCGTCCTGGACGATGTTGCGCACCAGCGACGGGTCTTCCTCGTACTGCGCGGCGCGCTCGCGAATCGGCTTGAGCTCCGCGTTGATCGAATCGATCACCGGCTGCTTGCACTCGAGGCAACCGATGCCCGCGGTCTTGCAGCCGTTCATCACCCATTCCTGCGTGTGCTTGTCCGAGTACACGAGGTGCAGGTTCCACACCGGGCATTTGAGCGGATCGCCCGGATCGCTGCGCCGCACGCGCGCCGGATCGGTCTGCATGGTGCGGATCTTCTGCGTCACCGCGTCGGGCGGCTCGCGCAGCATGATGGCGTTGTCCGAGCTCTTCGACATCTTCTGCCCGTCGAGGCCGAGCAGCTTGGGCGTGGACGTGAGCAGCGCCTCGGGCTCGGTGAGGATCATGCGCCCGCCGCCCTCGAGGAATCCATAGAGCCGCTCCTTGTCGCCGATGGAGAGGTTCTGCACGTCTCCCACCAGGGTACGCGCCTCTTCGAGCGCCGCCGCGTCTCCCTGCTCCTGGAAGCGCGTGCGCAGCGTGCGGTAGAGCTTCGCCTTCTTCGGCCCCATTTTCTTCACCGCCGCCTCGGCCTTCGCCTCGAAGCCCTTCTCGCGCCCGAAGAGATGGTTGAAGCGCCGCGCGATCTCGCGCGTGAGCTCGATGTGCGACACCTGGTCCTCGCCCACCGGCACGCGGTTGGCCTGGTAGATGAGGATGTCGGCCGCCTGCATGAGCGGATAGCCGAGGAAGCCATAGGTGGTGACGTCGCGCCCCTGGTCGGCGTTCTGGATCACGAGGTCCTTGTAGGTCGGCACGCGCTCGAGCCACGACAGCGGCACGAAGAACGAGAGCAGCAGCGTGAGCTCGGCATGCTGCGGCACGCGCGACTGGATGAAGAGCGTGGCCTTGGTGGGGTCGATCCCGCAGGCGAGCCAGTCCACGAACATTTCCCACACCGTCTGCTCGATGACCTGCGGATCCTGGTAATGCGTGGTGAGCGCGTGCCAGTCGGCGGCGAAGAAGAGGCACGGGAACTCGTTCTGCAACGCCACCCAGTTCTTCAGCGCCCCGTGGTAGTGCCCGAGGTGCATCGCGCCGGTGGGGCGCATTCCTGAAAGTACGCGGTCCTGGAACATTCGTTGTTTGTCTTGGGTGGCGGCTACTGCAAGCCGTATAGCGAATAGAAGAATTGGTTGCCCGCGTCCAACAGCGCGCTGAACGCCTCTCCCAGCGGCCGGAAGGCGACCATGAGGATGATGAGCCCGATCAGGATCGGCATGCCGTAGCGCTCGAGCCGCGAGAAGGAATACGCGAGGCGGTTGGGGAGGAGGCTCGCGACGACGCGCCCGCCATCCAGCGGCAGGATCGGAAACATGTTGAAGACGGCGAGCACGACGTTCCATTGGATGCCGGCAAGCGCCACGGCGAACCAGAATCCGGCGACGAGCGAGGTCGAGCCCGACACGGCGATCAGCTTTGCGACCAAGCCCCACAGCAATGCCTGCACCACGTTCGACGCCGGCCCCGCCGCGGCGACCCAGAGCATGTCGCGCTTCGGATGCCGCAGGTTGCCGAAGTTCACCGGCACCGGCTTGGCCCAGCCGAACACGATTCCCCCGATGAGCATGCTCACCAGCGGGAAGGCGAGCGTTCCGACCGGATCGATGTGCTTGGCGGGGTTCAACGTCACGCGGCCCAGCATGTACGCGGTGTTGTCGCCGAACATCCGCGCCACGTAGCCGTGCGCGGCCTCGTGCAGGGTGATGGCGAGAACCAGCGGGATGGCATTGACGGCGATCTTGATGAAGATGTTGTAGGGGTCCATCAGTGCAGCGCCGCCTTCACGAAACCGAACGGGCGGATGTCGCCCTTGCCTTCGCGCACGAGCCTCGGCGCGTCGCCCGACAAGTCGATGACGGTGGTGACCGCTCCATTGCATGGTCCCGAGTCGACCACGAGCGCCAGGACGTGCTCGAGGTGCTTGCGGATCTGCCCCGCGTCGTTGAGCGCCTGGCCGTGCGCCGGGAGGATGAGCGTGGAGGAAAGCAGCGGCTCGCCCAGCTCCTCGAGCAGCGCCATCGCCACCGGGTGGTTGGGAATGCGCACGCCGATCGTGTGGCGCGGATGCAGGAGCCGCCGGGGCACGTCGCGCGTGGCGCGCAGGATGAAGGTGTAGCTCCCCGGCGTGTTGGCGCGAATCAGTCGGTATTGCAGGTTGTCCACTTTTGCGAATTGCCCCACTTCGGAAAGGTTGCGGCACATGAGCGTCAAATGGTGCCGCTCGTCGACGTTGCGGATGCGGCGGATGGTCTCCATCGCGCTCTTGTCGCCGATGTGGCAGCCGAGCGCGTAGCACGAGTCCGTCGGGTAGGCGACCACGCCGCCTTCCCGGATGATTTCCACCGCTTCCCGGATCAGCCGCGGCTGCGGGTTTTCCGGGTGCACCGAAAAGTATTGGGCCATGCCCTCGTCATCCGCGCGGAAACTCCCGCGCCCGAGTTAGCTTTTTATCAACGAGCGGCTAATGCGCCCACTTGGACCACACGGGGGTGAGCGATGCGTGGAGCGCTGGCAGGCGCCCCGGCTCGATCGGGCTTTCGCCCGGCCCGTGGTAATCGGCACCGCGAGAGGCGAGGAACCCATGCTCCAGCGCCTCGCGTTGCCACAATGCGTACTGTTCCGGGCGGTGGCTCCCGGTGACCACTTCGATCGCCTCCCCGCCGTACCTCTTGAAATCCCGCAGCATCTCGTCGCGCATCATCGGCTTCAGGTCATATCGCCCCGGATGCGCGAGCACCGCCGTGCCGCCGCTCGCGCGAATCCACGCGATCGCATCCTCGAGCGTGGCCCAGCGATGCGACACGTAAGCGGGCTTGCCCTTTGCGAGGTACTTGTCGAATGCCGCCTGGATGCTCTTCACCTTCCCGGTCTCGGCGAGGTGCCGCGCGAAATGCGTGCGGCTCAACATCGCCTTGTTCTGCGCCAATCCGAAAGCCCCCTCCAGCGTTCCCTCGATTCCCAGCGCCTGCAACGCGGAGGCGATCCGCTCCGCGCGCCCGAACCGCCCCTCGCGAATCGAGCGCAGCCCATCGCTCAGGGCCTTCGACGCCGGATCCACCTGCAGCCCGACGACGTGCAGCGTCGTATCGCCCCAGCTGGCCGAGATCTCGACGCCCGTGACCAACGCGACACCCGTTCGCTGCGCCGCGACCCCGGCTTCTTCCAGGCCGTCGGTGGTGTCGTGATCCGTGAGCGCGATCGCGTCGACCCCGGTGCGGGCCGCTAGCTCGATCAGCTGAGTGGGCGACAGCAGACCATCCGAGCAAGTCGAATGGTTATGCAAGTCGTAATTATCCAAGCCCCGATTATATCAAAATGGCCGTTTCACGCCGATTCCATGGGCACCCAGCCGATCCAATTCACCGACGAGGGACTCTCCGCGACGCGCGAGCTGTTGCGGCGTTTCGACGCTTCCGGCGGCGGGGATTCCGCGCTGCGCGGCCAGCTTGCGAGGCTCGAATCGCTCGACCGGCAATACGGCGGCTCGGCGCGCATCGATCTCGAAGATGTCGAGGAACTCGTCGCCACCCTTCTCACCCAGCTCGCCGCGATCGGCGATCCCGACCTGGTCATCGGCGTGGCGCTGTGGGCGCATCGCCATGACGTGCAGGTCACCGCGGCGGAGCCGGTCGTCAATGCGCTCGCGGAGCGCTCCAATCACGCCGTCAACAAGCAGGAGCTCGCCGCGGTGTTCGGGCTCATGCAGGGCTTCATCGCGCACGCCGCGCCACGCCTTTCGGCGGACCTCGAGCGCTCCAATCCCGAGCGGGCGTGGCGAATCCTGCACGTGAACCTCGCCATCACCGCGATTCGCACCGAGGATGCCGCGATGATCGAGTTCGCGTTCGATGCGCTCGACGCCGCCCTTCCCGACGATCGCCGGGGGTTCTATTCCGAAGCGCTTGCCGTCGCGCTGGCGCCGGGAATCGCCCCCGCGGTCCATGCGGCGATCGCCGCGCGCCATTCCAAATGGGCCGAAAATCTGTCATAATTATCAGTTACTTGAACGGACATCTCGCGGCTCGTTCGAACGGACGCCAAAGGCGCCGTTCAACTTCGCGAGGCAGCATGAGCGGTGTAGCGTCACTTCGCGGAACACATGAAATTCCTCTTCGACTTCTTCCCGGTCATCCTCTTCTTCGTCGCCTACCAGGTCGCCGGCATCTACGTGGCGACCGCGGCGGCGATCGCGGCATCCGTCCTGCAAATCGCGTGGCTCCTCGCGCGCCGCCGCAAGGTCGGCAACATGCAGTGGGTGAGCCTCGTGATCATCGTGGTGTTCGGCGGGGCCACGCTGCTGCTCCACGATGAGACGTTCATCAAGTGGAAGCCCACGGTGCTCTATTGGCTCGCGGGCGTCTCGTTCCTCGGCGCGCTCGCCTTCAAGACCAACCTCGTCAAGGCGGCGATCGGCGAAGGCATCGCGCTTCCCGAGCCGGTGTGGTTCAGGCTTGGCGTGGCCTGGGGCGTCTTCTTCCTCTTCAAGGGCGCGCTCAACCTCTGGGTCGCGTACAGCTTCTCCACCGACGTGTGGGTGAACTTCAAGCTGTTCGGCGGCATGGGCCTCATGATCGCCTTCGTGATCGCGCAGGCGATCTGGCTTTCGAAGTACGTGCAGGACGAGCCGGCGAAAGCGGACCCGCCCAAGCCGTGACCATGCTCTTCGCGATCATCTCCGAGGACATGCCGGGAGCGCTCGCCAAGCGCCTGGAAGTGCGCGCCGCGCACTTGGAACGCCTGAAGGCGCTGCAGGAAGCCGGCAGGCTCGTGCTCGCCGGGCCGCACCCCGCCATCGAAGCGCAGGACCCGGGGCCGGCCGGATTCACGGGCTCGCTCGTCGTGGCGGAGTTCGCCTCGCGCGAGGCCGCGATCGCCTGGGCCGCCGAGGATCCATATGCCCTGGCCGGTGTCTACGCCAGGGTCACGGTGAAGCCGTTCAAGAAAGTGCTGCCGGCGTGAAGGCCGCCACGGAGCAGGCCATCCGGGAACGCCTCGCGGCGTTGAAGCCCGTGACGCTGGATCTGCGCGACGAAAGCGAGCAGCATGCGGGCCACGCCGGCGCGGCTTCGGGCGGCGGCCATTGGCAGCTCACCATCGTTTCGGAAGCCTTCCGCGGCAAGACCGCCGTGGCAAGGCATCGAATGGTTTATGAGGCGTTGGGCGACCTCATGAAACGGGACATCCATGCCCTCAAGATCGAGGCGTTCGCGCCCGAGCAGTTTTGACCCTCAGCCATAAGTCAAAGGAACCTCAATGCAACGTACCGTCAAGAACCTCGCCGTCGCCCTCGTGGCCGGCACCTTCGCCTTCGCCGCCGGGGCGCAGGACAAGGGCGAGAAGGCTGCCAAGAAGGCCTCGGCCGCCCCCTCCACATCCGGCAAGGTGCTCGTGAACGGTGTGGCCATCCCGCAGTCGCGCATCGACGCGATGAACCGCGAGCTCACCGCCCAGGGGCAGCCCGATACCCCCGAGCGCCACAACGCGGTGAAGGAAGAGCTCGTGAACCGCGAAGTCCTCGCGCAAGCGGCGGCCAAGCGCGGCCTCGACAGGAATCCCGACATCGCCGCGCAGATGCAGATGGCGAGCCAGGCCGTGCTGGTGCGCGCGCTCTTCGAAGCCGAGGTGAAGGCCAACCCGATCACCGATGCGCAGCTGCAGCGCGAATACGAGACGTTCAAGAGTTCGATGGGCGCCAACGAATACAAGGTGCGCCACATCCTCGTGGACAAGGAAGACGACGCCAAGGCGATCATCGCCGAGCTGAACAAGGGCGGCGACTTCGCCAAGCTCGCCAAGGACAAGTCGAAGGATCCGGGCTCCAAGGACAACGGCGGCGACCTCGACTGGGGTCCGTCGGGCCGTTACGTGAAGCCGTTCGGCGACGCCATCGTCAGCCTGCAGAAGGGCCAGACGACGAGCGTGCCGGTGAAGACCGACTTCGGCTACCACGTGATCATCGTCGACGACGTGCGCCCGCTGAAGGTGCCCGAGTTCGCCGAGGTCAAGGAGCAGTTCCGCCAG
>JBGOST010000003.1:0-18662 GCA_041476125.1 Usitatibacter sp.
CGGTGTGGCGCCGCAACTATCTCGTCTGGAAAAAACTCGCCGCGGAGTCGGTGCTGGGCAACATCATCGAGCCGCTCTTCTACCTCGTGGGATTCGGGCTGGGGTTCGGCGCGATGCTGCCCGAGGTCGAGGGCGTGAAGTACATCGCCTACCTCGCGGGCGGCACGATCTGCTATTCGACGATGCTCGCGGCTTCCTTCGAGGCGCTCTACTCCGGGTTCGCGCGCATGCACGTGCAGCGCACGTGGGAAGGGATCCTCAACGCGCCCGTGAGCCTCGAGGACGTGGTGTTCGCCGAGTGGATCTGGGCGGCTTCGAAGAGCTTCCTCTCCGGCATCGCCGTGCTGCTGGTCGCGGTGGCGCTGGGGCTCGCGCAATCGTGGACCATGGTCTTCATCGTCCCGCTCGCCTTCCTGATCGGCCTCACCTTCGCCGGCATGGGGCTCGTGATGACCGCGCTCGCCAGGTCGTACGACTTCTTCATGTACTGGTTCACGCTCGTGCTGACCCCGATGATGCTGCTCTCGGGCGTGTTCTATCCGCTTTCGAACATGCCGGGATGGCTGCAGGCGATCGCCAACGTGCTGCCGCTGACCCACGCCATCGCGATCGGGCGCCCGCTGCTCCTCGGGCGCTGGCCCGAGTCGGTCCTTTTCCACGTCGCGGTCCTCGCGGCGTACGGAGCGGTGGGATTCTGGATCGCGCTGGCGCTCTTCCGGCGGCGATTGACGAGCTAGGCGTCAACGCGGCGGGTTTCGCGCCGTTATGCGGGTATCCACCGCCAGGGAGCGTCGCCATGGCCCGCACCAGCGCACTGCTGCTCGTCCTGTTCCTGTCCCCCGCGCTGCAGGCGCAGTACGTCAAGCCCAACGAGCAGATCGACTACGACGCGTTCGTGAAGAACGTCGCCGAGGTGCGGGGCCTGCGCGAGGCGCGCCGCGTCTCCGAGGACGAGTTCATCCGCATG
This sequence comes from Usitatibacter sp., assembly GCA_041476125.1. Lineage (GTDB taxonomy): Bacteria > Pseudomonadota > Gammaproteobacteria > Burkholderiales > Usitatibacteraceae > Usitatibacter. The sequence continues at coordinate 968 of JBGOST010000003.1, forward strand.
GCGCGGGAACCCGGCACGGTCGTTCTCGACGCGAGGAGCGAGCGGCTCTATCGCCAGAGGCACATCGTTGGGGCGGTGAACCTGAGTTTTCCAGAGTTCACCCGAGACACGCTGGCCGCGGTCATTCCGTCTCCCGGCACGCGCGTGCTCATCTACTGCAACAACAATTTCCGGGGCGCCCCGAATTCCATGCCGGTGAAGGCCGTGGGGTCGGCGCTGAACCTCTCGACATTCGTATCGCTGCACACGTACGGTTACCGCAACGTCTACGAGCTCGGGCCGGTGATCGATGTCGGGCGCACGAAGCTCGCCTTCGCGGGCGAGGAAGTGCCGGTCTCGCGCTGACCTAATACACCAGGAGGCCCACGCGCTCGGCGATTCCGACGGTCGCGCGGGCACCCGAGTTGAACTCGAGCCGGTCATCCTCGATGCCGTCGCTGAAGATCACGCCGTTTTCGGGCATGAGCGATAGCAGGCTCATGGGTTCCTGCGCCGTGAGATGGCCGAAGACGAGGGTTGCCGCGCTGGTGCGGCTGGGAAAGGGTTCCCGCACCGCGAAGGTGAGGTGATCCGTGTGCCATGGCTGGGGTTGCCACGCCGGCCGCTCACGTCCGTGCGCGACGGCCCCCGCGATGGCGAGGGAGCCCGTTACCACGCTGCGCATCCAGCCGGTGGAGCCGAGCCCCGTCGAAACGATGACGCCGCTGGAGGATTGGGTTTCCTTCGCGTCGCCCACGCTGATCTCGTAGCGCGCGGAGATGTGCGACCGGGGGCCGATGAAGAGGTCGTTCACCGCGTAGAGAATCTGACCGTCGGCGAGAGATGCCTTGGCCATCGTCACCGTCTTGATGTTGCGGCGGTCCGCGAGCGTGTCGGGCAGGATCGCGAGAGCGTCCTTTGCCTCGAATGGCAGGAGGACGCCGTCGTAGCGATACGGATCCGGATTCAGCCCCACCAGGGGATGGCCATCAAGGTACTTCATGGTGTTGGCCACGAGCCCGTCCTGGCCCAAGGCGAGCACGACGTCGTCGCGACCGAAAACGAAATTGGGCAGGAAGGAGCGGTCGATCGCCTGCCAGCGGCCGTGGGCCTCGATTGCCGCCAGGACGATGCGCTTCGCGGCCTCGTAGGCCTCGTGCTCGCTCACGTAATCGCCGAAATCCGCGCCGAGGTGCTCGACGTAGAACTTCGCTTGGGCGAGCGTGTGATAGCGCGCGATCAGCTCCTCCAGCCGCGTGTGGCGCGTCACCAGCACGACCTTGCGGTCATTTTTTGCCGGCATGGAGCGCTTCCACAGCGAGTTGCGGCCGGGCAAGCGCCTGCAACAGCTCGGGCGAGACGTTGAGCTGCCCGATCCGGCCCGCGTTCTCGGCAAGTCCCATGAAGGCGTGGGCGATCAGCTGGCTGGGCTCCATGCCGATAGCGGCGATTGCCTGCACGAGCTTGGGATCCATGTCCTTGATCACTCGCGCCACGGCACCGAGCTTCTGCGCTTCGGCCTCGGCAAGGGCGCGGATGTTCTCCGCGTTGAGCGAGACGAATTCCTTGCGCCGCCCTTCCACCTCGATGTCGGATTGCATGTCGGCGGCGCGCAGCTCGTGCTTCTTGCGTCGCACGCTCGCCTCGGCCTCCATCTGCGTCTCGCGGATGGTTCGCTTCTTCTGCTCGACGGCGACCTCGGTATCGAGTTCGTTTTCGCGGATCGAGCGCTCCTGCGCCACCGCGGCGTTGCGCCTCTCGTAGATTGCCTCGTCGGCGCGGCGCAGTATCGCCTCGCGCGCCTCGGCTTCGAGGGCTCGCGCGGTATCGGGCGAGGGTTTCACCGCAAGCACGGATACCGCGAGGATCGTGAGACCAAGCGAGTTGATCTCGGAATGCGCTTTGAGTCCCGCTTCCACGGAAGCGGCGATATCATCCGAGGCGAGCAGGGCGGCCTTGAGCGGCAGCGACTTTACCGCCTTCTGCACCAGGACCTCGACGGCGCCGATCAGGCGTTCGGGGAGCTTCTGCGGGTCGTCGGACTCGTAGGTCTTGCTGTCGGCGCGCAGGGTGTAGTTGAGCAGTCCCGCTATCAGTCGCGGTGTCCCGATGCGCCACGCGACCTGCCCCTGGACCGTGATCGACTGGAAGTCGGCCGTGACCGGATCGAAGATGAAATCCTGCGCACGGCTCGCGATCGGGACCGCGACCAGCGAGGTCGTGGGCTTGTAGTAGAAGAAGCTCAGGCCCGCGCCCTCCCGGACGACCTGTCCGCCGCGAAAGGCCATGAGGTAAGTGGTCGGTTGTGCCTTTACGAATCCGATGCCAAACATGGTGGTCTCCTTGTGCTACTTAGTGGGCGTGGCCCCCTAAGATAGTTGCACAGTACCACTAAGAGGTTTACAGTGTCAACACCTCGCACATCCACCCGATTGGCCGACTTGACGCCCCGCAACCGAACGCACCGGCTCGCCTTCGAGCGCCCCCTTGTCACCGTGGACGTCGTGATCTTCGCGATGCATGACGCCCGCCTTCGGGTGCTCCTGGTAAAGCGCGGCTATGACGCGGCGGAGCCCTTCCCTGGCCGGTGGGCACTGCCGGGTGGATTTGTCGATGTGGACAAGGACGCGGACCTCGAAGCGTGCGCGCTGCGCAAGCTACGCGAAAAAACAGGCATCGCGACGCCGTACCTCGAGCAGCTTGGCAGCTGGGGCGATTCGCGGCGCGATCCGCGAGGATGGTCGGCCACCCACGCGTACTTCGCGCTGGTGCCGTCCGATGAGGTCGACGCGCCGCGGAGCGGCGCGAACGCGGCCGCCGCCGCATGGCACGACGTCGTCGGCTCGGGGGTTGGGGAGCCGCTCGCCTTCGATCACGCGCAGATCCTCGATGCAGCACTCGAGCGGCTGCGCGCCAAGGTTGAATACACCTCGCTTCCGGCTTTCCTGTTGCCGAAGGAATTCACGCTAGGCGAGCTGCAGAAGGCTTACGAAACGGTGCTGGGGCGCCCCCTCGAGAAGAGCGCGTTCCGCACCCGCATCCTCGCCACGGATCTGGTTGCTCCGGTTCCGAAGGTGCGTGGAGGGCCGAACCGGCCGGCGCAGCTCTACCGCCTGAAGTCGCGCAGGACGCCGGTGTTCTTCCAGCGGACTTTCAAGCCCGCCGGTTGAGCTAATCCAGGGACCCTGGCGCTAGCCCTTCTTCGCCTTCGCCACCTGCTCGGCGAGCTCCTTGCCGCTCACGTAGTGCGGCACGCGGAAGATGAGGCGCTTGCTGCGCTGGATGAACGCGTTGGAGCCGTTCACTTCCTCGCTCCAGTACTTGTTGGCGAGCGCCATGTTGCGCGGCACGTCGAGCATGAAGCCATCCATCGACCCTTGTCCCCCGAAGATGTAGAGCTTGCCGTCGATGATCTTCCAGGTGTCGGCGTTGCCGCCCCACGGGATGCCGTAGACGATGCCGTTGGCGCAATAGCCGCCGAATTGCGGCAGGTATTTCTCGGGCGAGCGGTCGAAGAGCGCCTTGTGCTCGGGCTTGGAGAAGCGGAACGTCACGCCCTTGTAGTCCGACTTGATCGAAGGCGAGCCCATGCGGTGCGTGCCCTCGGTGAAGTAGCTGACCACGTCGTGGCCGAAGAGCATGAGGTGCTTGTCCCCTCCCTCGGACACCGCGTTCACCGGGCTCAGACCTTCGCCCGGGCTCTGGGTGGTGAGGGGGGCGCATCCCGCGAGGATGAGCGCGGCGGCGATGCATGCGACGTGACGGCGATTCATTAGCCTCTCCCCGACCCTCTCCCAGGGGAGAGGGAGGACATCAGCGGTATTTGACGGTGCAGCCGTACGGGGTCGTCGTCGCGACCGTGACGGGCTTGCCGGCCTTCATTTCCTCGAGCGCGGCGACGACGTAGTTCTTCGCGGTCTTCACGTCCTCGAGGTTGGTGGAGCGCTTGTCGTCGATGGCGCCGTTGTAGACGATCTTGCCGGCGGGATCGATGATGTACATGTGCGGCGTGGTCTTGGCGCCGTAGGCCATGCCGACGGTGCCGGGCTCGTCGACGAGGTAGCGCGCGGGCACGGCGCCGAAATCCTTCAGTTGCTTCGAGAGCTTGGCCGGTTCGGTGTAGTCCGACGCGGTCTTGTTGGTGGAATTGACCGCGAGCCACACGACGTCGGGCCCGTATTTCTTCTGCAGGCCCTGCATGTTGCCGCTGCGGTAGTGCTTCTGCACGAACGGGCAGCCGAAGTTGTGCCATTCGAGCACGACGGTCTTGCCCTTGTAGTCGGCGAGGTTCACCGCCTTGCCGTCGAGGTCGGTCACGGTGAATCCGGGAGCGGCCTGCCCCGGGTTGGCCGCGGCGAAGGCGGCGCCCGCGGCGGCGAGTGCGAGCGACGACGAGAGGGCGACAGCGAGCGAAGAGCGTCTTTTCATGGCGAGTCCTCGGAATTCAACATTGGGTGATGGCCGCGCCTTGCTTCGCGGCCGGCAGCTTCGCAATCTCGTCCAGGACGAGTGACGGCGTGAGCAGCTCGGGCAGCAGATGCGGCGCATCCTCGCCCGGAACATAGAGTGCATAGACGGGCACGGCGTTGCGTCCCAGCGCCGAGAGTGCGGCGGTGATGCGCGGATCCTGGCGCGTCCAGTCGGCTTTCAATGGCGTGATCTTGCAGGAAGCGAAGGCCTTCACCACCGCCGCGTTGTTCAATGCCACCCGCTTGTTGACCTGGCAGGTGACGCACCACGCCGCGGTGAAATCGACGAACACGGGCTGCCCGGCGGCGGTGAGCTCGCGCACCTTTTCGGGAGTCCACGCCTGCCAGGGCAGCTCGCCGGCACGCGCCAAGGGAACCTCATCGGCCGCGGCCATGGGTGCAATGGCGCCCGGCCATGCGACCAGCACGCCGGCCGCAGCGAGGATCACGGCGATCGCGGACCTCCACGCGCCGTGCAGGTGCTCCCAGCGGCCGAGGAACCACGCGCCCATCGCGATGAGCACGAGCCCTGCAAGCAGCGCGAACACCGCGTCGTTGCCCGCCTGCGCGCCGAGCACCCACGCGAGCCACGCCACGGTGGCGTAGAGCGGGAACGCCAGCACCTGCTTGAACGTCTCCATCCACGCGCCCGGCTTCGGCAGCCGCTTGAGCAGCGCGGGGAAGAAGGCGAGCACCAGCACCGGCAGCGCCATTCCGACGCCCAGCATCGCGAAGACCGCCAGGGCCATGCCCGGGCCTTGGGTCAGCGTGTAGCCCACCGCCGCGCCCATGAATGGCGCGGTGCAGGGTGTGGCGACCACCGTTGCGAGCACGCCGGAGAGGAACGCGTCCGCGTAACGTCCGCGCGCCGAAAGGTTCGACGTCATCGACTGCGCGAAGGCGCCCCATTCGAAGACGCCCGAGAGGTTGAGCGCGAGGAGGAAGAACAGCGCGGCGAGCAGCGTCACCACCACGGGCGACTGGAGCTGGAAGCCCCAGCCGAGCTGCGTGCCGCCGGCGCGCAGCGCCAGCATGAGTCCCGCCAGCACGAGGAACGAGAGCAGGACGCCGACGGCGAACACCACGCCCTGGATGCGCATGGCGCGCGTCTCGCCATGCGCATGCCCGACGAACCCCATCACCTTGATGCCGAGGACTGGGAACACGCACGGCATCAGGTTCAGCAGCATGCCGCCGATGAGCGCGAAGACCATCGCGGCGAGCGTGCCGGGGCCCGCGGCGTTCGCGCCCGAGATCGGCCCCGCGGCCGCGGCGAGCGTAGAGGTGAGGCTCGCATCGACGTTGATCGCCTTGCGGCCTTCCGTGGCGGACCATCCCGCATCGGAGACGGCGACCCCCTTCACCGCCTTCAGCCCGGTAGGCGGCGGGTCGGCGAGCTTCATCTCGATGCGCAGCGCGCGCCCCTCGCGCGTCACCTTCTGCGGCGCCGCGGGCTCGATCAGTCCTTCGCGCTCGGGAAAGAACGCCGCCTTCGCCGGGGCGCTCGCGCCCTCGGGCGGGGTGAGCAGCACCACGAGCGATTTGCCCTGCAGGGTGGATTGGTACTTCCAGCCTCTCGCGTCGACGGGAAGCTGGCTACGCGCCCGCGCGATATGCGCTTGCCAGCGCGGATCGGCGGAGGGCTCGCTCGCGGCGACCGGCAGGACGAGATCGAGCTCGCCTTCTTCGGGAATGCAGATGTCCTTGCAGACGAGCCACTTCGATTTCGCCTTCACGTTCGCCCGTCCCGCGGGCGCATCGGCGCTCGGCGTGAGCTCGACGAGCAGGACCACCTCGTCCTCGTAGCCGTAGTTCAGCAGCGGGCCGACGGGAAGCGGGTGCGGGTACGGCCACTGGATCTCGCCCGCTTTCCAGCCGGCGGGGAGGACCCAATCGATCTTCGTCGGCAACCCCGAATCGCCCGGATTCTTCCAGTAGGTGTGCCAGTGCGGCTCCATGCGCAGCTTCAGGCCCACGAGGATCGGCTTGCCGGGTTGCGCGGAAGCCTTGTCGGCGACGAGCTCGGCCTCGACGTGCTCGGTCTTCACCGACGGCGCGCACGGGGCCTCTCGCGCCGCGAAAACGGCGCAGGCGAGGACGGTTGCGAGGGCGAAAAAGCGTCGGTTCATCACGTAACGTAAAATTATAGGCCCATGCTGTGGATCAAATCGCTGCACGTCATTTTCGTCGTCGCCTGGTTCGCGGGGCTGTTCTACCTGCCGCGGCTCTTCGTCTACCACGCGATGTCCGAAGATGCGCCCACGAGAGAGCGTTTCAAGGTGATGGAGCGCAAGCTCTATCGCGGCATCATGAACCCGGGCATGGCGTTGAGCCTCGTCTTCGGCGTGTGGCTATGGCTGGGGTGGGATTTCAAGGGCGGGTGGCTGCACGCGAAGCTGGCGCTGGTCGCGATCCTCGTGGTTTATCACTTCTGGCTCGGCAAGATCCTCAAGGAGTTCGCGCGCGACGAAAACCGCCGCACGCACGTGTTCTACCGCTGGATCAACGAGATTCCCACGCTGATCCTCGCCGCCACCGTGATCCTGGTCATCGTCAAGCCTTTTTGAGCAAGCCCGACGCCAAGCCCGCGCCCCGCATCCTGGTTAAACAGGACACGGGCGTGCATTATTTCTTCGCCCCTTGCCCGCGCGGGCTTTCGAGCGTGCTCGCCGAGGAGCTCGCGGAGCTGGGGGCGCAAAAGACCGAGCCGGCCGATGCCGGCGTGGCGTTCACCGGCCCCTTCGACCTCATCTACACGGTGAACCTGTACTCGCGCATCGCGAGCCGCATCCTGTGGCGAGTGGCGAAGTTCCCCTACCAGGGCGAAGAGGACATCTACAACAACGCCAACGCGGTGCGCTGGCATGCCTATTTCACCGCCGACCGCACCTTCAAGGTCGAGACCAACGCGCATCGCAGCCCGGTGAAGAGCCTCGACTTCGTCACGTTGCGGGTGAAGGATGCGATCGCCGACCATTTCCGCAGCGCCACCGGACGGCGCCCGTCGGTGGAGCCCCGCGATCCCGACCTGCGCGTGCACGCATTCCTCGACGAGAAGCTGTGCACGCTCTACGTCGACACCAGCGGGGACTCGCTCTTCAAGCGCGGGAGGCGCGATCACGTGGGAGAAGCGCCGCTGAAGAAGAATCTCGCCGCGGGCATCCTCAAGATCGCGGGCTGGCGGCCTGGGCTCGCCCTCCTCGATCCGATGTGCGGCGCGGGGACGTTCCTCTCGGAGGCGGCGGAGATGTCGCTGGGACGGGCCGCGGGCCGCGAGCGCTCCTTCGGCTTCGAGAAGCTCGCGCGTTTCAACGCCGCCAACTGGGAGCGCCTGCTTTCCAACGCGAAGAAAAGCGAGAAGCCGGCGCAGCCGCTGCCGATCTTCGGCTCGGATCTGTACGGGCGTTCGCTCGGCCATGCGGTTCTCAACCTTCGTGAAGCGGGACTGGAGGAAGTGGTGAAGCTGAAGCAGGTGAACCTGCTCGAGCTCTCCGCGCCCGCGCCGCACGGGGTCATCGTCACCAATCCGCCGTACGGGGTGCGCCTCGGGGAAAAAGAAAAGCTCGCGGCGTTCTATCCGGAGCTCGGACACGCGCTGAAGAAGAAGTTCTCGGGTTGGACCGCGTACATCTTCTCGGGCGATCCCGACATCGCGAAGCTCATCCGCTTGCAGGCCACGCGGCGCACCGTGCTCTACAACGGCGCGCTCGAATGCCGTCTCTACGAGTACCGCATGGTGGCTGGAGGCAATCGCAGGAAGGACGCCACCGCGCCAGCGCCCCGGCGCCGGTGACGCCGGAAACGCTGCTGCGGCTGATGCTCGTGCCGGCCGCGGTGTGGCTGGCGAGCCTCGCCGCGCGCCGCTGGGGCCACACGGTGTCGGGGTACCTCGGCGGGCTGCCGCTCATCGGCGGGCCGATCACGCTCTACCTCGCGCTGGACCACGGCGCGGCATTCGCCGCGCAATCGGCCATGGTCACCCTCGCCGCGATCCTCGGGCAGGCGGCGCACCTCATGGCCTTCGCGCACGGCGCGCGCGCCTGGCGGTGGCCCACCGCGCTCGTGGCCGGATGGACGAGCTTCGCCGCCGTCGCGATCGCAGTGACGTTCCTGCCGCTCTCGCCATTCATCGCACTGGCCCTCGCCGCCGCCGGACTCGCCGCCGCGTGGCGCTGGCTGCCGCGGCCAACCGAGCGCGCGAGCCTGCCGACGATTCCGAGCGCCGAGCTGCGCCTGAGGCTCGTCGCGGCATTCGCGCTCGCGGTAGTGATCCTGTGGGCCGCGAAGGTGTTCGGCGCGGTGGTGAGCGGCGTGCTGCTCTCGGTGCCGATCACCGGCTCGATCATGCCGCCCTTCACGCTGGCGCTTTACGGCGCCGATGCGGTCGCGCGGCTGGCTCGTGGTTTCGTCGTCGGGCTCACCGGCTTCGCGGCGTTCTTCTTCACGCTGGCGATCGCCCTGATGCCCCTCGGGATTCTCGCCGCGTTTTTCGCCGCAATCCTCGCCGCCCTGGCGGGCGTTTCCGCCGCGAGCCGGATGCTCCGCATCGGTGCGCCGGCGTAGGACGATACCGACACCAGCGAACGCCCTTTCCTGATTTCACCGGGCCTTCCGGAAGCGGAGGATGGCACTGCCACTGGGAGGACTGCCTGCCAAGGGCGGTCTGGCGTTCAACTTTTCCCCGCGAGGGGCCATAACGGAGGTAGCACAATGAAATCGTTCATCGCAGCGGTTGTCGGAGCGGCGTTTCTTCTCGGTCTGACGGCCTGCAATACGGTCGAAGGCGTTGGCCAGGACGTCAAGGCCGCCGGTTCCAAGGTCGAACGCGAGGCCACCGAGCACAAGAAGTACTGAGGAACGACTGTGGGCCTGTCGGCATCTGGTGACACGCCACAGCCACGAGCCCACGGCGGATTCACGCCGGGCTCGGATATTCGCGACCAGCTGCGCGGGGACCACGAGAAGGCCCTCGCGGAGCTGGAAGCACTGCAAGCCGAAGGCGACGCCCAACGCTGCTACGAACGGCTCACGCAGCTGCGGCGCGGTTGGGTGATCCACGCGCTTGCCGAAGAGACGGTCGTTTACCGCGCCATCGAGGGCGTATCGACCGATTCGAGCCACAGCGCCGACGAGCGTTTCATCGAGCATGAGCTGGTCGAGGGACTCTTCGACAAGCTGTCGCGCGGCCGCCCCGGCACGCACGAGTGGCATGCGCGGCTTAACCTGGCGCGCGACCTCCTCGTTCGGCACATCGATACGGAAGAGGCCGGGATCCTCCGCCAGCTCGGCGAGCGCTTGGACGCCGAGGCCCTCGTCGAGATGGGGCAGCGCTTCGAGCTTGCGCGCGAGAAGCTCACGCTCCTCGAGGAAGCCAAGGCCGCCTAGGCCCTTCGGTCACCCCGCGAGCGCGGCATTTTCCACGAGCGCCGCGACATCCGCCTGCGCCGGCAGCGTTCCGAACCCCCGAGCGCTCCCCATCGAATCCAGCCGCGATACGCAGAACGCTTCCGCCGCGTTCGCACCCGCATGGCGCTTCATCAGCGAGGCCTGGATGCAGACCGCGAGCGCTTCGACGATGGCGCGCGCGCTCCCCTCGGCGCTCTGCGGGTCGGCCAGGGCGCGCGCGGCCCACTGGACGAGCCGCGCGGTGCGGGGATCGGGAGCGGCCGCGATTTCATCGGTGAGCGCGGCCAACGCCGCTTCCGATCGCGCGATCGCGCGCAACGCATCGAGGCAGATCACATTGGCGCTTCCTTCCCAAATGCCGTTCAACGGCGCCTCGCGAAACAGCCGCGCGAGCGGCGCCTCCTCGACATAGCCGTTGCCCCCGAGGCATTCCATGGCCTCGACCGCGACCGGCGTCATGCGCTTGCACAGCCAGTACTTCGCGATCGGCGTGAGGACGCGTTGCAGCTCGCGCTCGCGGGGATTCGTGGCGGAGGCGTCGAACGCCGCGGCGAGGCGGAAGGCGAGCAGCATCGCGGCCTGCGTTTCGAGCGCGAGGTCGGCCAGCACGTTCTGCATCAGCGCGTGCTCGGCGAGGCGCTTGCCGAATGCGCTTCGATGCCGCGCATGGTGGATCGCCTGGTTCAACGCGTAGCGCATCATGCCGGCCACGCCCACCACGATGTCGAAGCGCGTGTGGTGCGCCATCTCGATCAGCGTGGCGATTCCGCGCCCCGGCTCGCCGACGAGCCATGCCGCCGTGTCGCGGTACTCGATCTCGACGGAGGCGTTGGAGCGGTTGCCGCACTTGTCCTTCAGCCGCTGGATGAGGACCGCGTTGCGCGTCCCGTCGGGCAGCGAGCGCGGCACGAAGAAACAGCTGACGCCCTCGGGCAGGCGCGCGAGGGTGAAGAACGCGTCGCTCATGGGCGCGGAGCAGAACCACTTGTGGCCGTCGAGGCGGAAGGCGCCGTTGCCCTTGCGCGCGAGGGTGCTCACCACGCGCAGGTCGGAGCCGCCCTGCTTTTCCGTCATCGCCATGCCGATCGTCGCGCCGGCTTTCTCGCTTGCCGCGACCGGGCGCGGATCGTAGGCGTCGGCGAGCACCTTGGGCCGCCATTCGCGCGCGATGTCGTCCGCATGCTCGAAGATGGGAATGCTCGCGAAGGTCATCGTGACCGGGCACGCGGTCCCCTGCTCGAGCTGGTTCCAGAGGTAGAAGAGGACGGCGTGTCCGGAGAAGCCGCCGCTCGCGCGTTTCCAGGCCAGCGAATGCACCCCGGCGCCGAGCGCGCGCTGCATGAGCGCGTGATACGACGGGTGATATTCGACGGCGTCGATGCGATGCCCGAAGCGATCGTGGGTGCGCAGCTCCGGCGCGTGGCGATTGGCGAGCGCGGCGAGCTCCTGCGCTTCCGCCGAGCCGGCGAATCGCCCGAGGCTCGACGCCGCTCCCGCGATCCACGAGACCTCGGCGCGGCGCACCGCCGCCTTGATCCACGCGTCCGCCTCATAGGCGTCGTAGCCGTCGAGGGGTGGGGGTTGGTTCGTGACTTCGTGGTTCATTTCGCGCCTCGCTTCTCGCCCCTGGCGTCGCGCTTTTGCACCCATTCCACCAGCGCGTCGAGCGCCGGTTGCGCCGCGTTCGCGTTGGGGTGGTTCGCGATCATGACGACGATCCAGCGCCGGCCCGCGCGATCGAGGACATATCCCGCAGCACTCTGCACCCCGGTGAGCGTTCCGCCCTTGATGTGCGCCTGCCCGGTGGCGAGCGCCACGCGCCGCGTCTTGAGCGTGCCGTCGGTGCCGAGGATCGGCAGCGAGCCCACCAGCTCCGGCATCACCGCGCTCGACCAGGCGCTCATCAGGACCGCGGCCAGCGTCGCCGCGCTCACGCGGTCGTTGCGCGAGAGCCCCGCGCCGTTCTCGATCGCGAGCTCCGGCGCCACGATGTCCCGCGAGCGCAGCCAGTCCCGCACGATGCGCTCGCTCGCCTGCGCATCTCCGGGCGCGCCGCGCTCGGCGGAGAGCGCGAGGAAGACGTGGCGCGCCATCACGTTGTTCGAATACTTGTTCATGTCGCGCACCAGGTTGGCGAGCGGCTCGGATTCCTGGCGGTGGATGAGGCGCGCGGTCGCGGGCACCGATCCGGAACGCACGCGACCGCGCAGCACGCCGCCCGACTCGCTCCACACCCAGCGCAGCACCGCCTCGGCGAAGCCCGCCGAATCGAGGATCGACAGCGCCCATTCGTTCTCGCCGCAGGCGGCGGGATACGTGCCGCTGAAGACCACGGTGGCGAGCAGGCCGTTTTCCGAGATCTCCTGCTTCAGGTTGCCGCGCCACCATCCGCAGGGCTCCTTGGTGAGGCGGATGCGGCTCGCGATCTCGACATTGGGCAGGTCGGGCTCGGCAGTGACGCGCACGGCATCGCCCTCCGGGAAGAAGCGGAAGGCGAGCGCGTGGAAATTCACGAGGAACGCGTCGGGGCCGACGTTGTAGGCGCGGCGCGGGTCGCTGTCGAAACGCGCGGGGTCGTGCCTGGCCGGCGCGAAATAGCCGCGATCGACGATCACGTCGCCGCGGATCTCGCGTAGCCCTTTCGAGCGCAGCTGGTGCGCGAGCTGCCACAGGCGCTCGTAGGTGAGCTTCGGGTCCCCGCCGCCGCGAATCACGAGGTCGCCGTCGAGGACGCCGTTGGCGATCTCGCCGGCGGCGAGCACGTCGGTGTGGAAAGTGAACGCGGGCCCGAGGAGCTCGAGTGCGGCGAACGAGGTGATGAGCTTCATCACCGAGGCGGGATTGACCACGGCCGTGGCCTGGTGCGAGACGATCGGCGCCCCGCCGTCCACGCCCTGCACCAGCGCGCTCACCGCGCGCTCGGGGACCCCGGCGCGCGCGAGCGCGTCGCGCACGGCAGGCGGCAGCTCACCGGCCGCCGCGAGGGGTGCGAGCATCAGCAGCACGCCGAGGAGCCGGCGCATCATCGGCGCGCGAACGCTTCCACGATGGCGAGCCCGGTCTCGACCAGTTGCGCGAACTCCCCGTCGCCGATCACGTAGGGCGGCATGAAATACACGGTCTTGCCGATCGGGCGCAGCAGTACGCCGCGCTCGAGCGCAAGCGCGAAGGCGCGCGAGGCGAACGCCGGGTCCTGCGTCGCGACCTCGAAGGCCCAGATCATTCCCAGGTGGCGGAAGTCCCGAATGCCCGGGTGGTGGGCGAGCGGGGCGGCGGCGGCGAAAAAACGCGCGGCCTTGCGCTCGTTGGCGGCGATGACCCCGTCGCGCTCGAAGAGGTCGAGCACCGCGCACGCGGCGCGGCATGCGAGCGCATTTCCCGTGTGCGAATGCGAGTGCAGGAAGCCGCGAGCGGTGTCGTCGTCGTAGAAGGCTTCGTAAATCGCGTCGGTCGAGAGCACGCACGACAGGGGCAGGTAACCCGCGGTGAGGCCCTTGGCAAGGCACAGGAGGTCGGGGGCGATCCCCGCCTGCTCGCAGGCGAACATCGTTCCGGTGCGCCCGAAGCCGGTCATGATCTCGTCGGCGATGAGCAGCACGTCATGCTTCGTGCACAGCTCGCGCGCGCGCCGCAGGTACTCGGGATGGCAGAAGCGCATGCCGCTGGCCCCCTGCACCAGCGGCTCGACGACGAGGGCGGCGACCTCGGCGTGGCGCTCGGCGAGGATCCTCTCCAGCGCGTCGGCGGCGATCACCGCGCCCTTGATGCCGCCGAAGCGATGGTCGTTGGCGCTGCGCGCGGGAAAGGGCGCCACGATCGACTCGCGCAGCAACGGCGCGTAGGCGGCGCGGAAGATCTCGACGTCGGTGACTCCGAGGGCACCCACGGTCTCGCCGTGGTAGCCGCCCTGCAGCGAGACGAAGCGCGTCTTGTCGCGCCGGCCCCGGTTGGCCCAGTAGTGGAACGCCATCTTGAGCGCGATCTCGACCGCGGAGGCGCCGTCGGAGGCGTAGAACGCGTGTCCCAGCTTGCCTGGTGCCAAGCGCGCGAGGCGCTCGGAGAGCTCGACGACCGGCGCGTGGGTGAACCCGGCGAGCATCACGTGCTCGAGGCAATCGAGCTGCTCGGTGAGCGCCGCGTTGATCGCCGGGTGGCAGTGCCCGAAGAGGTTCACCCACCACGAGCTCACCGCGTCGAGATAGCGCCGGCCCTCGAAGTCGTAGAGCCACGGCCCTTCGGCGCGCGCCACGGGGACGAGCGCAAAGCGCTCGTGCATCTTCATCTGCGTGCACGGGTGCCACACCGCGGCGAGGCTGCGCGCCACCATCTCGCGGTTGGACATCGCGCTTCAGCCCGGCACGATGCGATTGATCTGTTGGGCGGCCGCGCTGGTGGCCTCGGTGGCGAGAGACTCGAGGGAATCGCGGGGCAGGGCCTGGGTGCCGCCGGTGAGGTAGCAAAGGGCCGTGAAAAGGGACCGCACCTCGACCGCGGCGAGCGGATCAGGCGCCTCCCCGCCGTCGATGGCCACGCCGTCGACGTTCACGATGACCCTCAGGCCCTCGACCAGCAGCGCGCTCGAGCCATGCTGCTCGTAGTGCTCCTTCAGTCGCGCGAGGATGAGGCTCTCGAGCTCTCCTTTTTCGGCGTTTCCCAGCAGCGGCACGTTTCGATCCCGTCGATCGGGGGGAGATGCATTCTAGCGCCCGCGCCCCGGGCTTCAACCAATGGGCCTGGGGGACGTTATTGGGCCAGGTGGGCGCACAAAGGGCGTGTTTGGCAACCAACGGGGGTGAGTGCTAGCAACACGACCCGTTGATTTCGTGCGAAAAACTTACTTGTGCACGCGAATTGCTTCGGATAAATGCAGGGCGACAGGAACTTCCACCTCGGAATTGTCTTCTGAAGGGAGGCACATGCAACTGCTCGACCGCATCGAAACGCAACTGATCTCGAATCGGCTGCCGTTGATAGCGATCACCGTGGCGGCGGTGCCTTACGCAAACACACCGGTCGTGCTCACGCTGCACTGGCATGGCTTCGTCGAGACGCGCCTGGCCGAAAGGGCCGACGCCAACGTCGTCGCCTACCAGGCCGTGCCGAGCTCGGCCCTGCAGATCAACGAGCGCTGGGATCGGTTCGACCAGCTCGAAAACGAGGTTCTGGACGTCGCATGGGAGCTGGGTTCATGGGATCTCGCGCGCACCGAAGCGCTGCCATTCGTGCGCCCCGGCGCGACCGAGCAGGAGTCGCTCGAGTGCATGGGCGCCTTCGGCTCGATGCCGCTCATGATCGACGGCCAGTCGCCGGTGGTGGCCGAAGTGCCCGATGCCCCGGACCTGATCGCGGCCGCTTCGCGCTCGGGCTATGTGCAGTGGCTCTTCCGGCCGGTGCGCGGCGGGCTCTGGGCGGAGGTCGCGGAGGACCTCACGCTCGAAAGCGGCGGATACCGCAATCCGCCCTGCCCCTACCTGCCCAGCCCCACGAGAGTCGGTCGCACGCGGCGCCCGCGCAGAATCGTCTACCAGTTCGGGCGCTGCACGCGGCTCGCAAGGTAGGGCGCCTCTTCCTCGGGGTCGCGTTTGCGGCACTTTTCGGCGCGTGCGCCGCGCCGCCGATGGATCGCTTCCTGCTGCAAACCGAAGGCAGCCCGGTGCGCCTCGAAGGAAAAGGCGGCCCACTGTCCTACGCGCAAAGCCGCGCGATCCTGCAGGAGTTGAAGAAGCGCTCTCCCGACAGCGGCTTCCTCGAGAGCCACGTCGCGATCGAGGAAACGCTCGCCGGCACTCCCTTGAGCGTGGGCAACAAGGTGACGCTCCTCGAGGACGGCGCCGCGACCTATCGCTCGATGCTGGCCGCGATCGGAGCGGCGCGCCACCACATCCACATGGAGACCTACATCTTCGATGACGACGAGATCGGCCGGCAGTTCGCCGCCGCGCTCATCGCGCGCCGCAAGGCGGGCGTGCAGGTGCGCCTCCTTTACGACGCCATCGGGTCGAGCGGCACGCCCGCGGATTTCTTCAAGGAGCTCGAAGCGGGCGGCGTCGAGGTGGCGGCGTTCAATCCGCTGATCACCGCGATGACCGAGTTCAACCATCGCGACCACCGCAAGCTCACCATCGTCGATGGAACGATCGCTTTCCTCGGCGGCATCAACATCAGCAGCGTGTACTCGCACGGATCGCGTGGATCGGGTGGATCGGGTGGATCGGGAGGGTCGTCGAGCCGCGACCTGCCCTTCGAGAAGCGCCCGTGGCGCGATACGCAGGTGCGGATCGAGGGTCCTGTCGTCGCGGACCTGCAGCGCGCCTTCCTCGAGCAATGGGAATCGCAGAAGAAGGAAAGGCTGGGCGACAAGGCTTTCTTTCCCGCGATCCAGCCGCAGGGCAAGCATATCGTCCGCGCCATCGCGACCACGCCCGCCAAGGATGAGCTCAACGCGAGCTACATCACGCTCATCTCGGCCATCCAGAGCGCGGAAAACGAGATCAACATCACCAACGCCTACTTCGTCCCGAACCCGCAGCTGCGCGCCTCGCTGATCGATGCGGCTCGCCGCGGCGTGAAGGTGAGGCTGGTGCTGCCGAGCCGCTCCGATCACTGGCTGGTATTCAACGCCGGCCGCGCCTATTACACGGAGCTGCTCGAGGCGGGAGTGAAGATCTACGAGCGCAACGACCGCATGCTCCACACGAAGTCCGCCTCGGTCGACGGCGTGTGGTGCACGGTCGGCTCGACCAACCTCGACTGGCGGAGCCTCGTCTACAACGACGAGTTGAACGCGGTGGTCCTGGGTCCCGAATTCGCCGGGCAGGTGAATGCCCTGTTCGAGAGGGACATCTCGCTCTCCAAGGAGATTACGGCCGAGGACTGGCGCAATCGGCCCCTCGCCGACCATCTGCGCGAGCTCGCGGCCCGCGCTTGGGCCCGATTGCTTTAGGTAAGTGATTCAGTAGAAAGACATTTTCTCACCACTGTCCTTGTGGTGAGCCATCACTCCATTCGGATTTTCGCGCTCCAGGCACTTGAATTGAGAGCTCCGGGCGCCTATTATTAGCACTCACCACGGGTGAGTGCTAAAGCCCGCCAGCTACGAAAATCAGGGGATCGAACATGACCCGCACCAAGGCAGCGCTCGGCCCCAAGCCCCAAACCCCCAAGACCAACGTGAGGAGTCCAACCATGAAACTGCGTCCCCTGCACGATCGCGTGATCGTCAAGCGCCTCGAAGAAGAGCGCAAGACCGCATCCGGCATCGTCATTCCCGACACCGCCGCCGAGAAGCCCGACCAGGGTGAAGTGCTCGCCGTCGGCCCCGGCAAGAAGAACGAGGACGGAAAAGTAAGCCCGGTCGACGTCAAAGTCGGCGACAAGGTGCTCTTCGGCAAATACTCGGGCTCCACCGTCAAGGTCGACGGCGACGAGCTGCTCGTGATGCGCGAAGAAGACATCATGGCCGTCGTGAACTAACGCACAACCGAATTCGAGAGGAACAAGACCATGGCAGCCAAAGAAGTCAAATTCAAAGAACACGCCCGCACGCGAATGATCGCGGGCGTGAACATCCTGGCCGATGCGGTCAAGGTGACCCTGGGCCCGAAAGGCCGCAACGTCGTGCTCGAGCGCTCCTTCGGCGCCCCCACCGTCACCAAGGACGGGGTCTCGGTCGCGAAGGAAATCGAGCTGAAGGACAGGTTCGAGAACATGGGCGCCCAGATGGTCAAGGAAGTCGCATCCAAGACCTCGGACGTGGCCGGTGACGGCACCACGACCGCCACACTGCTGGCCCAGTCCATCGTGCAGGAAGGCATGAAGTTCGTCGCCGCCGGCATGAACCC
>JBGOST010000004.1:0-16963 GCA_041476125.1 Usitatibacter sp.
CCCCGGCATCCAGGTCTACGTCCGCAACAAGCATCCGCGCGGCGCCTCGCAGTTCACGCCCGCGAGGATCGTGTTGTTCGTCCATGGGGCGACCTATCCCTCCGAGACCGCCTTTGACCTGGCGCTCGACGGCCTGTCCTGGATGGATTACATCGCCCAGCGAGGCTACGACGTATACCTGGTGAACATCCGCGGCTACAGCCGTTCGACCAAGCCGCCGGAGATGAACGAGCCGCCGGAAAAGAATGCGCCGATCGTGCGCGCCGAGACGGCCATCCGCGACGTCGGCGCCGCGGTCGATTTCATCCGCAAGCGCCGGGGTGTGGACAAGGTGAC
This sequence comes from Usitatibacter sp., assembly GCA_041476125.1. Taxonomy (GTDB): domain Bacteria; phylum Pseudomonadota; class Gammaproteobacteria; order Burkholderiales; family Usitatibacteraceae; genus Usitatibacter. Next base: position 337 of record JBGOST010000004.1, read on the forward strand.
CCTGATGGGATGGTCCTGGGGCGCCTCGGTCATGGGGAAATACACCACCCTCAATAACGACAAGGTGGAGAAGCTGGTGCTGTACACGCCGCAATGGCTTCGCAACGCCCCCTCGATAGTGGGGAGTGGCGGCGGCGCGGCCATCCCGGCGTACCGGACGGTGACCAAGGCGGGGGCGAGGGACCGTTGGCTCACGGGGGTCCCCGCGGACAAGAAGGCGTCGCTCATCCCGCCGGGCTGGTACGAAGCCTGGGAGGAAGCGACTTTCGCCACCGACCAGAAAGGGCCGGCGCCCGGGTCGCTGCGCGCGCCCAACGGGATCGTCCAGGACAGCGCGGAATTCTGGGCCGTGCAGAAGCCGCTCTACGACCCGGGACTGATTCGCGTGCCCACGTTCATCGCCCACGCCGAGTGGGACGCGGACCTGCCGAGCTACCAGTCGCAGCAATACTTCGCCAAGCTCACCAACGTCCCGTACAAGGCCTTCGTCGAGATCGGCGAGGGGACGCACACGGTGATCATGGAAAAGAACCGCATGGTGCTCTTCCGCAGCGTGCAGGCCTTCCTCGACGACCAGATGAAGCCCTAGGCGGCATCCGGTGGGCGCGCGGAATGATCCCGCGCGCCTGCGTTACTTCGTCGGAGCTGGCGGTATCGGAGCCGGCGGTTCCGGCTTCGCCGTGATGAGCTCGGCGTAATTGAACATCGGCAGCGGCGGCGGCAGCTTCAGCTGTTCGGCCACGTCCATGCGCACCTGGAGCGCGAAGCGCGTCAGCGTCTCGACCGGGATTTTCGCCGGCGGCACCTTGTTGACCAGGATCTGCTCGGCCTTGTAGGCGGTGAACTGTCCGATCGCGTGGTAGCGGCTCACCAGCCCGGTGAGCGCGCCCGCTTCCATCAGCTGCTCGGTCGAGGCGAAGGTCGGAATTCCCGCCGCCATGGCCGCGGGGATGATGATGCTCTTCGCTTGCGTGCCAAGGTAGGTGTCGGGCGGAAGGTAGAGCCATTCGACGTTCTGCTGCTTCAGCTCGCGCACCATTTCCGGCGCGCCTTCGGAGGTGACCTTCTTGTTCGCGTCGAGCTTGAGCGGCTTGGCGATCACCGAGAAGCCGAGGCGCTTGGAGACCTCGCGCACCTCCTCGACGACCACGACCGAGTTCTGCTCGGTGGGCGTATAGAGGATGCCGATCGATTTGAAGGGGCGGTACGAGGCCATCGCGCGGATCTGCGTCTCGGTCGGCGCCACGTGGAAGACGCCGGTCACGTTGCGTCCCGGGTTCTTCAGGTCGCGCACGACCTTCGCGAGCACGGGCGCGGCCACGAGCGTGAACACGATGGGGATGTCGGTGATGTGCACCTGCGGATCGACGTTGTCGTAGGTGCCCGCCACGCCCAGCGTGACGCCGGTGCCCCACGTGTAGACGAGGTCGGGCTTGGTGCGGCGGATCTCCTCGAGGAATCCGGGCATGCGCGTGTTGTCGCGGTTCAGGTCGCGGAAGGTGATCTGCACCGGGATGCGGCGCGCGGCGAAATAGTCCTGGAAGCCCTTCTCGACATCCGTCATGCCGCGGAAGGTGATCGCGTAGATGCGATACGGCCGAGACGAAAGCTGCGCGCGTGCGTCTCCGTCGGCGGCGAGCATCACGACGAGGACGATGAGGGCGAGGAAGGTGCGGGCCATGGTTTCAGCGTGCGGGTGCGGGTTCCCAATCGGAGCCGCGCGTGGCGATCGTGAAGGCGACGCCGCAGAAGAGCACCAGCGCGGAGAGCGCGATGAACGCACCCTGATAACCCCACAAGACTACCAGCAAGCTCGCGATCAGGGGGCCCAGTGCGTTGCCGAGGCGCTCGAGGAGCCGGTAGACCCCATAGACGGCATCGTGGCCGTAGATGCGGATTTCCTCCTGGCAGTGCTCGGCCACGAGCGCGCTCTGCGCGGCGATCGACAGGGCCTGTCCCAGGCCCAGCAGGAACACCACGCCGAAGAGGACCAGGAAGCTGTCCGAGAGGAGCAGCAGGAGGCCGCTCATGCCGGAGATGATGAGTCCCACGGAGACGTAGCGGTCGCGGCGCATCGTGGCATCCGAGAGGCTCGCCGAGAGCGGCACGATCAGCACCATCATCACCGCGTACACCATGAGCATGCGCCCGGCCATCGTCGAGGTGTTGCCGATCGAAACGATGTAGAGGGGGACGAGGTAGAAGCACACGCCGGTGAGGATGATCTTCGCCGGCATCGCAGCCAGCCCCGTCAACGTCATGAAGCGCTTGTTCATGACGAGCGCCATCACTTCGCGCATGCGCGGCGCCCTCGTGGCCTTCGTCGTCACGGGGCGTATCTCCACCGTCGGCAGCCGTGCGATGGCGAGGATGGACAGCAGCGCCATCACCGCCGAGACGCCGAAGGACATGCGGAAGCCGATGTTGTCGGCGAGGATGCCGCCGATCGACGGGCCGCATACGGTCGCGACCATGATCGCGCCGATGAAGAGCGCGAAGCCCTGCGCGCGGTTCTGCTGCCCGGTGCGATCGAGCACGTAGCCCTGCGCGGCGACGAACACCATCGCGTATCCGAGGGCGCACAGCGATCGCCACAGCAGCAGGTCGTACAGGTTGTACGCGAGCGCGGTGCCGGCGAAGCCGACGGTCGCGATCATTGCGCCCACCAGCATCGCCTTGCGCCGCCCCACCCGCTCGCTCCAGCTGCCGAGGTACGGCTGCCCGAGGGCCACGATCAGCATGAAGAGCATGATCGGCAGCCCGATCACGACCTGCGGCGAGATGCCGGGGATGGTCACCAGCAACTGGTTCACGTAGGTCGGGAGGTAGGAGCGCGTGAGCTCCTCGGCGAGGATGAACGCGAAGAGCGGGGCGCGGATGCGGTTCAGGTTCATCTCGTCGCTGTCTGAGGCCTCGGGCGCGGAGCCGAAGTGGAAGCGCTTGCCGATCTGCTCGAGCGCCTGCGCGGCGGGGCGCAACGCCTCGCGCTGCGCCCCGGCGGCGGTACGCATCTTGTCCTGCAGCTCGCCCACGAGGAACTCGTAGCGCACGTTCAAGTGGTCGATCGCCGAGTCGATGCGCCGCAGGAGCCGGCCGATCTCGTCGTTGGCGCGGATGCGCGCCGTCGCGGTGAAATCGCCCGACTTCATGCGCTCGACCTGGCGCGCGAATTCCCCGAGGCCCGAGGCGAGGCGCGCGCCCGCCATGAAGTTCAGGAGCTCGAGGGTGAAGAAGAGCGACACCACGAGCACCACCACGACGTCGAGAAGCACCTCGAGGAGCACGTGCTCGACGAATTTCGAATCGATGCCCACGTGCAGCACGCCGAGCGGCTTGCCGTCGTCGTTGATCGGCATGGAGACGATGTACTGCTCGCCCACGCGCGCCGCCTTCGACATTTCGGTGGTCTCGTGCGCGATCTGCAGCACGACGGGATTGCGGAAATGGGTGCGCGCGCCGATCGGTTCGCTGCCGCGCGCGAAGAGCACGTTGCCGTCGGTGTTGGTGATCGCCATGTAGGCGAACTCGGGGTTCTCCTCGAACACCTCGGCGAAGGTCTGCTCCACGCCGTAGAGGGAGGAGAAATCGATGCCGTAGCCCGTGGCCTTCAACACCAGCGCGCGCACCGAGGCGCCCACGGTCGCGGCCTTCTGCTCGGTTTCGGGCACCAGCTCGCGTTGGAACACGGCATGCGAGAAGTACGACACCACCGCGAGCGCGATGACCACGCACACCATGATCACGCCCGCGAGGCGCCAGTAGATTCGCCAGAGGTAGTTCTTTTCTAGCATCGCGGGCCGGCCTTCATCGCGGTGCGGCCGCGTCGAGCTTGGCGCGCAGCTCGTCGAGCGAGGCGTTGGCGTCGCGCAGCGAGGACCTCAGGTTGCCGATGGCTCCGTCGAATGCGCTGCCCGTCGTGGCCGGCTGCTCGGTTCGATCCTCGAGGTGGCCCGCCGCCGTTTCCAGCGTGCGCAGGTCGCGCTCGAAGCGTCGGATCACGACGATGAGCGCCAGCGGCGCGATGAGGGCGATGCCGACGAAGGAGAGGACGGCCGCGAGGAGGATCTCGCGACCCGCGACCTTCGCGGCCCTCTGCACTTCCTCGCTCGAGTAGCGCAGCGCCAGGTACCCGACCGTGAGATCGAAGTTGTTCTTGAGCGAGATTCCCGCGACGTACTCTTCGTCGCCCTCCAGGCTCCACTCCGTGCTCTTGGAGCGCGCCGCCGCGTCGGTCCAGCCGACGAGGACCTTTTCGCCGACGCGCCCGCGATCGGTGCTGTAGAGGACTTGCCCGGTGTGGTCGAAAACGTCGATGCCGCGAATCAGGCGGTCACTCGCCTTTTCGCGCGCGAGAAGCGCGTTCATGGTGCCGATCTCCATGAACTGCATTCCCACGGAGAGCGAGGCCTGCACGCTGTTCTCGATGTTGCGGCCGATCACGAGCACGCGCGATTTCACGATGCCGCTGATGGTGCTCTTGTACTTGAAGTAGTTGAGGAACGCCGCCATGCCGACGGCGAAGAAACTCACCACCAGCGCAACAGTTATGAACCGGACTCGTATCGTCCCCATTCCCTAGGCCCGCCCCCCAAAAACCGCTTGCGCGCATGTTAGCACGGCGCATGTGCAAAAGCATAAAGTATTTGCCCTAAGTGTTTGTCCTTGCGGGGTTTTCCGAGTCCGACCGCCAATGGGTCTTGTGGTAACGTAATGGGGTCCGGCAAAGCGGCCAGGGCAAGGGGACAGGGGATGAGCGACAACCCGAATTCGGGTGTGCTTCCGCACGACGACCTGGACGCGACCGCCTTGGCGGACAACACGGTCCTCGATCCCTCGGCCCTCGCCTCGTCCGCAGCCTCGCGCGCCGCCAACGAGCCGCGCCGCGTCCTCGCCTCCAAGCCCGCGGCGGCGAGCATCACGCTCCCGGCGGGCTTCCGCCTCTTCGAATACCGCATCGACAGCGTGCTCGGCCAGGGTGGCTTCGGGATCGCGTATGCGGCCACCGACGTGAACCTCGCCGCCAGGGTCGTCATCAAGGAATACCTGCCGGAGGAGTTCGCCTACCGGGCGGCGGACAACACCGTGTGCGCCCGCGACGACCTCGACCAGGAGTTCTACCAGAGCGGCCTCGACAGCTTCCTCGTGGAAGCGCGCACGCTCGCCACCTTCCGCCACCGCCACATCGTGCGCGTGGCGCGCTTCTTCGAGGCGAACAAGACCGCGTACATGGTGCTCGAGTACGAGCGCGGCCAATCGCTCAAGTCGTGGCGCAAGCGGCGCGAGAGCATTCCCGAGGCGATGATCGTGTCGCATCTCGCCCCGCTGCTCGACGGCCTGGCGGTGGTGCACCAGTCCGGCTACCTGCATCGCGACATCAAGCCCGACAACATCTACGTGCGCGACGAGGACGGCAGCCTGGTGTTGCTCGACTTCGGCGCCGCGCGCCAGACCGCGGTCGAGAAGTCGGAGATCGGCACCGTGGTCACGCCCGGCTATGGCCCGATCGAGCAGTACGCGGGCGGCGGCCGCCAAGGGCCGTGGACCGACATCTACTCGCTGGGCGCGACGATCTTCTGGCTCATCACGGGTCGCAAGCCGCTCGATGCGCCCTCGCGCCTGGCCGACCCCGATCCGCTGCCCAGCGCGGAGGCGCTCTGCAAGGGGGCCTACAGCGTCGAATTCCTGCGCGCCATCGACTGGACGCTCAAGATGCATCCCGCCGACCGCCCCCAGGACCTGGGGGCGTTGCGCTCCGCGCTCTTCGCCTCGCACGCCGGGGCGCTCGGCCTGCAGGAGGCGCTGCGCAAGGGCGACGAGGAAAGCCCGCCGCCGTTCGCCGGCGACAGCTGGGCGCCGCGGCTGCCGAAGGGGCGGCTGTATCATTTCGCGCGCGCGATCTCGCGTCCGGCATCGTGGCCTATCGCGGTCAAGATGACGCTCGCGATGGTGGCCACCGCGCTCGCGCCCATGATCGTCACGGCGTACTACAACCTGAACGCCGCGCAATCCCACGTGGCCTCGGTGGAACTGCGCAACCTCGAGCAGCTCGCGCAGAGCACCGCGGGGCGGATCTCGCAGCTCCTCACCAGCATGCGCCAGCTCGCCGACTACGTCGGCACCGACGGCGATTTCGTGGCGTACCTGGGCGCGCCGACGCCCGGAGGGACGAAGGCGACGCTTGCCAAGCTGGACGCGCTCATGCAGTCCAACGGCGACATCCAGTTCGCGATGGTGATGGACGCGGCGGGGAACGCGGCCGTCGCCACCGACCCGCAGGTCATGGGCAAGAACTTCAAGTTCCGCGAGTACTTCAAGCAGGCGATGGAGGGGCGCGCCTTCATGACCGGCATCATCGTGGGCTCGGTGGCCGGCGCCAACGGCGTTTACTTCTCGCGCCCGGTATACGCGCGCGACTCGAAGACGGTGCTGGGCGCGATGGTGCTGCGCCTCAAGGCCGAGCCCATCGCGCGCGTCCTCTCCGGCGCCAAGCTCGACGAGGACCGCATCCCCTTCCTGGTCGACGGGGACGGGGTGATCGTCTGGCACCCCGACGAGAAGCTCATGTTCAAGAGCCTCGTTGCGCTGCCCGGGAAGGTGCTGGCGGAGATCGTCGCCGACCAGCGCTTCCGGCGCCCGACGATCGAGTCGCTCAACCAGCCCGAGCTGGCGCGGGTCATGGTCGGCGGCAAGGAGCGCGGTCACCTGGCCTACCGCTCCAGCACGACGGGGCGCGAGGAGATCGCGGGCTTCGCCCCGGTCCCCGGTCTGGAGTGGGTAGTGGGCGTGTCGGAGTCGCGCGACTACTTCGCCGCGCCGCTCGATCGCCTGTTCGAGAAGGTCATCCTCAGCGTGCTCCTGGCCGGCGTGATCTTCGTGGCGCTGGCGCTCATCTTCGCGCGCTCGATCGTGCGTCCCATCGAGAAGCTCACGGCGGCGGCGCACTCGCTGAAGAGCGGCGACTACGAGAAAGCCAATATCGAGGTGCGCTCCAACGACGAGGTGGGCCGACTCGCGCGCACCTTCAACGTGATGATCGACGTGCTGCGCCAGCGCGAGCGCGAGCGCGACGGGCGGCGCGCCTCGATCGGCTACCAGAAGGGCGAGGCGCCGAGCGCCGCGGCTACGGAAAGGACCACGGACGACCTCACCCGCAGGAGCGCGGACGACCTTACGCGCAGGTGAACGCAGCGGCCCCATCTACGACTTGACGAAATCGAGGATGCTCTCGAAGACGTCTTCGCGCTCGTTGTAGAGGTGCAGGTCGTGCTTGCGGCGGGCGAACACGCGCGTGGTGAGCAGCGATGGGTTCACAAACCTGCGCACCGCCTCGATGTCCTCTTCGGTCGCCAGCGTATCGTCGCCGCCACGCACGGCGAGCACCGGGACGCCGAGCGTGGGTTTGCGGAAGAAGGGCAGGACGTTGGAGATGAGCGAGGTCACGCGATCGCGCCCTTGCGGTTTGGCGGCGATCGCACCGGCGACGAAATGCTCGAATGCGTCGCGGCTCACCAGCTCTTCCTCGCCCACCCAGAGGCGTTTTTCGAGCGAGGGGAAATCGGCGGAGGCGTAATGCGATCGCTGTTGCGGCGATTTGCGCAACGACGCGTGCCATTCCTCCTTGGCCTCGGGCGTCCCCATGCGGCGCCAGGTCGAAGGGCCGAGCAGGATCACGCGCTGCGCGGCGTTCGGGTCGCGCTCGAGCGCCGCGGCCACGGTGGCGCAACCCAGGGAAAGGCCGACCAGCGTGATCGGCGCGGGAGACGACCGGCGCACGGTGTCGAGCACCCCGAGCAGGTCGCGCGCGCGTACACGGCTCGTGAATAGCGATCCTTCGCGCGGCTTCCACGAGCCGCCGAAGCCGCGATGGTCGAAGCACCAGCAGTGCACGCCGTGGCGTGCCAGGTATTCCATGTAGCTGTACGTCAGCGTTGCGCCGGGCACCTGCAGGTCGAAGTCGGGTACGGACGGGAACGTCTTGCCCATCACGAAGACCGCGGTCGGCCCTCTCGGATGATTCGCGGGGCGAACGCTGTAGACCGCGAGCTCCCCGCCGGCGACGGCGACCTTCGAGGATCGCCGTTCGACGTCGAGGGACGCAGTGCGCGCGTCGGGCACTAGGTTCGCGGCGCCGCGCGCCGCTCGATCACGTGAACCGGCGCCTTCAGGATGTGGCCCGTGACGATGGCGACCACGACTTCATCGGCGCCGATGCGGCCTTCGCGGCGCGCCTTGGTGTAGGCGGCGACGGTCACGCTCGCGGTGGGTTCGGCGCCCACACCTTCCCGCTTGGCGAGCGCGGTCTGCGCGGCGAGGAGCTCCTCCTCGGAAACCGAGTGGATCATGCCGCCCGCGTCCCGCACGATGCTCACGACGTTGTCGCGCATCGAAGGGTTGGCGATGTTGATGCCCGTCGCCGCCGTCGCGATCGCCTTGCGCAGCGGGTCGTGCCCGCTCAACGGCATCAACGCGCCAAGCTGGACGCAGTCGATCTTCGGCACCTTGAACCCGGGCACCGACGCCGCGATTTCCGCGAAGCCCTTGCCGAGCGCCACCATGAGCCCGCCCGTCCCGACCGGCCCGATGACGCGGTCGATCGACCCGCCGAGCTGCTCGAAGAGCTCGTAGGCGAGCGTCTTCGCGCCCTCCTGGCGATAGGGGTTGCTCGTTCCGGCGGCGAAGTAGCCCGAGTCGACGAGCGCCTTGTAGGCCGCATCGCAGTCCGAGAACTCGCCATCGACCATCATGATCTCGGCGCCATGAGCCCGCATCTGCCAGAGCTTGCCGGGATCCGTCGAGCGCGGGACCGCGACGGTGAGCCGCAGCCCGGCACGCGCGGCATAGGCGGCCTGGGATGCGCCGGCGTTACCCGTCGACGCAAGCGCGAGGTTGAGCGCGTTCGCCTTGCGGGCGGCCGCGGCGACCATCGCGCTGCCGCGATCCTTGAACGATCCCGTGGGATTCGCGGACTCGAGCTTCGCGAAGAGCTTCCCGCCGCCCGCATCGGCCGCCACCTGCGCGAGTGCCACGAGCGGCGTCGAGCCCTCGCCGAGCGTGATCTCGGGAACATCGGGTAGTGAAGCGCGGAAACGCCAGATGCCTTCGGCCGTCCTCGCGTGGCTCGGCACGCTGGGCACGTATCGAACCAGCGGCAACGTGGGAGATGGCGTCCGGTCGCCCTTCTCCTGATCCGCCGGCAATGTAACCGTAGCCACAGTGGAGTCCTTTCGTGCGCTTCAGCCGTGGCCGCGCGCCACCAGCCTTACAGGGGACTTCTCTTTCACCTCGGACTCGTCGCGCGGCGGCGCGTGCAGCACGGTCCACTCCTTCGAGGCGGCATGGTCCATCAGCCATTCGTGGATGAACCAGTTCTGGTTGCGGTCCGAGAGCACGGGCGTGTGGCCGGTGTCGGGGACGTGCATCACGGCCACGTCGTGCTTCACGCGCAAGCGCTTCAGCGTGGCGGGCAGGAGCGCGTCCGAGACCATGCCGTGGATGACCAGCACCGGACAGCGGATCCTGTCCCACAGGCGCCACTGGTCGAGGCTCGCTTGCGCGTCGGCGCGGAAAGCCTGCAGCGCGCGCACGTCGTGGCGGTAGATGCGCCCGCCTTCCTCGTCGGACCACTTGGTCTGGTGGAAGGTCACGTTGAAGCGCACGTCGTCGGAGACGGGGCCGTCGTTCTTCTGCGAGGCGCCGATCTTGCGCAGCAGGTCCGCGGGATCGCGGAACACGTAGTGGCGCGCGAGCGTGGCGGCGCGGCGCTTGCGGCGCGGCCCCGGAATGAAGGGCCCGATGTCGTTCAGGATGAGGCGGCTCACCAGGCCCGGATGGTGCGCCGCGAGGTCGATCGCGGCGCTGCCGCCCATCGAGGAGCCGAGCAGGATCACGGGCCCGCCGCCCAGGTGGTCGATCAACTGGCGCAGCTGCTCCACGCAGGTGGCGAGCGAGTAGTCACCCTGGTCCACCATCCAGCCCGAGCGGCCGCGGCCGACCCAGTCCATGCACACCACGCGGAAATGGCTCTCCAGGTCCGAGGCGAGGTAGTTGAAGCGCATCGCCGTGTTCGCCACGCCGCCCACGCACACCACGAGGGGATTGGAGGGATCGCCCCAATCGGTGTACGCAACCTTGACGGGATAGGGCTTGCGGAAGCGCGGCAGGCATTTCTGCAGGCGCACCGGATGCTGGTAATCGAAGTGGCGCAGGTCGAACTGGTGGTCGAAGCGCGCGATGATGCGCTTGGCCATCGCCATGTATTCGTCCCACGTCGTGAGGACGTGGCGCCGGCCCAGGATCTCCGGCTCCCAGTCGGGGTCGTGTCCGCGCTTGCGCGCGTCGGCGGGAGCCTTGGGCGGGGGCGCTGCCATCAGGCCATGTACGACCGCGTGACGCGCAGCGAAGGCTCGCCCGCGTTCGGAGCGACGGCGAACTCCACGATCTCACCGTTGGCGACCGCCATGCGTTCGGTGCCGCCGAAAATTCCGTTCAGGATGCGGGCCACCCCCTTGCTGCTCACCAGGAGGGGGCGGCGATCGAGATGCGGGCGCAGGTGCTCGAAGGCGAGCGCCACGCGCGCTGTGAATTGCTCCTCCGATTCGCCGCCCGGGGGGGTCACGCCTCGCTTGAGCATGTCCTCGGTGTCGGCGACCGGGCGGTTGTTCCATTGCCCGAGCCTGCGCTCGTTCAAGAGCGGCTCGACCTCGATCGGCACGGTGCCGAGCACGCCGCTGATGATGGACGCCGTCTGGCGCGTGCGGATGAGCGAGCCCGCGATGATCACGCCGATGGGCAGGTGCATCTTCTCGATCTGCTTGGCGAGCAGGTACGCCTGGTCGCAACCGATGTCCATCATCGGCAGGTCGAGGTCGCCGCCGCAGCGGAATCCGCGGAAGTTGGGCTCCGTGATTCCGTGCCGGACGAAGTACAGCGTGAACGGTCGGTCGGCTAGGTAAGTCATGTTCGGGCCATGCCCTATCGATTCCCGCGCTCGCTTGGAAAACCGCGCGGGCGAACCGAGAATAGCACCGGCGAGCGGGTCCTTTGAAGGGGCCTGCGGCTACATGGGTAATGGTCGCCGAGACGGCGCATTACAACGGTAACCCCGGAGCCCGGCGGGTAGAATCGCGCTTCCATGCGCTCACTGCGATTGCTTCGCATCGTCCACACGATCGGCCGTTTCGGCCTGGACGAGTTCCTGCCGCGCAGCGGCAATGCGCTGCCGCGCCTGCTGTTCCGCGCCGCATACGTCGGGTCCCGCGACGCCCGGCCGCGCGGCGTGCGCCTGCGCCTGGCGCTCGAGTCGCTGGGCCCCGTGTTCGTGAAGTTCGGCCAGCTGCTCTCGGTGCGCCGCGACCTGATTCCCGACGACATCGCCGAGGAGCTCGCCAAGCTGCAGGACGACGTGCCGCCCTTCCCCTGGAGCGAGGTCGAGGCGTCGCTGGAACGCTCCTACGGCAAGCCGCAGCCGGAAGTGTTCCGCTCCTTCGACCGCGCGCCGGTCGCGAGCGCCTCGGTCGCGCAGGTTCATTTCGCCGTGCTGCCGGATGGGCGCGAGGTGGCGGTGAAGATCCTGCGCCCGGGAATCCGCGAGGTCATCGCGAGGGACGTGGCGCTCCTGCACGCGCTCGCGGCGTTCCTCGAGCGCTTCCTCGCCGAGGGCCGGCGCCTGCGGCTGCGCGACGTCGTGGCGGAATTCCAGACCATGATCGCGCACGAGCTCGACTTGCTGCGCGAAGCGGGCAACGCGAGCCAGCTGCGGCGCAATTTCGCCGACGCGCGGCTGCTCATCGTGCCGGAGGTCTACTGGGACTGGTGCAACCACGAAGTGATGGTGATGCAGCGCATCGACGGCATTCCTGTGAACGCCGTGGAGGAGCTCAAGCGCGCCGGCATCGACATCAAGAGGCTCGGGCGCGACGGCGTGGAGATCTTCTACACCCAGGTCTTCCGCGACGGCTTCTTCCACGCCGACATGCACCCGGGCAACATCTTCGTCGCGCGCGACGGGCGCTACTGCGGCGTCGATTTCGGGATCATGGGAACGCTGAGCGAGCAGGACAAGGATTACCTCGCGGTCAACATGCGCGGCTTCTTCGAGCGCGACTACCGCAGGATCGCGATGGCGCACCTCGAGGCGGGCTGGGTGCCGCCGGGCACCCGCGTGGACGAGATGGAGAACGACTTGCGCGCGTTGTGCGAACCGATCTTCGACCGGCCGCTGAAGGAAATCTACTTCGGCAAGCTGCTGATGCGCCTCTTCGAGGTCGGGCGGCGTTACGGCATCGAGGTCCAGCCGCAGCTCACCCTCCTCATGAAGACGATGCTGCAGATCGAAGGCCTGGGCCGCCAGCTCGACCCCGACCTCGATTTGCGAAGCGTCGCGCAGCCGATCCTCGAGCGCTTCATGGACGAGCAGATCGGCTGGCGTGGCCTCGTGAGGCAGTTGAAGGAGGAGGCGCCGCTCTGGGCGCGCACGCTCCCGCAGCTGCCGCGCCTGATGCATCGCGTATTGACCGACGACACCACGCGGCGCCTCGAGAAGGCGGTCCTCGCGCTCGAGCGGGCGCAGCTGCGCCAGACCCGCGTGCTCCTCGCCATCGCCGCCGTCCTGGCGCTCATCGCCGCCGGATACTTCCTGCGCTAGAGCTTCAGCGCGAGCGTGACCCCGTCGCCTACCGGCAGGAGCGAGACGGCGATGCGACGGTCGCGATGCAGCGCGTCGTTCAGCACGCGGATCGCCTTCGTGTCTTCCTCGTGGTTCGCGGGATCGGCGACCCTTCCGGACCAGAGCGTGTTGTCGAGGGTGATGAGCCCGCCGCGGCGCACGAGTGCGAGGCAGCGCTCGTAGTAGCCGAGGTAGTTGCCCTTGTCGGCGTCGATGAAGGCGAAATCGTATTGGCCCACGCCGCCCTCGGCGATGAGCATGTCGAGCGTTTCGAGCGCGGGCGCGAGGCGCAGCTCGATCTTCGCCGCCACGCCCGCCTTTTCCCAGTGCTTGCGGCCGACCGAAGTCCATTCCTCGCTCACGTCGCAGGCGATGACCTTGCCGTCCTGCGGCAGCGCGAGCGCCACGCTCAACGCGCTGTAACCGGTGAAGACGCCGACCTCGATGGTGCGCCGCGCCCCCAGCATCTGCACCAGCAGCGCCATGAACTGTCCCTGGTCGGGCGAGATCTGCATGCCGGCGTGCTTCATTCCGGCGGTCGCTTCGCGCAGCTCGCGCAGCACCGGGTGCTCTCGCACCGAATGCTCGACGATGTACCGGTAGAGCCGCTTGTCGAGGTTGAGGGTGCGCTCGGACATGGCTAGCGGTCGTCGAGATGGAGGAGCACGGGCTGGTGGTCGGAGGCTTGCGTGGCCTCTTCGACCTCGATCGATCGTACGCGCTGCGCCAGGTTCCCGCTCACGAAGACGAAGTCGCAGCAGTACGGCGACTTGCTGTAGCCCTGCGAGTGAACGCAGAACGTGGGGATGTGCGCTCGGCGCCCGTGGGCGAGGGCCCAGGCATCGCGATACGGCGCGGCGCTGCCGGAAAGCGATTGCTGGATCTGCGCGTAGGCGGGGTTCTCCGGCGGAAAATTGAAGTCGCCGCAGAGAATCGCCTCGCGCGCCTGCGGCGTGGCATCGAACGGCCCGCCTTCGGCGGTCGGATATCCCGGTTGCGCGGCGCGCTCGCAGGCCTCGTCGTGGAGGTGGCGCAGGTGCAGCGCCTGCGCGCGGCGCTGGACGTCGGAGTAATACTCGAGATGCGTGGTGGTGATGCGAAGCGGCCCCATCGGAGCCTGCACCGTCGCCTCGATCGCCACGCGCGGCATCGTTTCCTTGCCGGGATCGGCGGGCCACGGCAGCGCGTGGCGCCGCACCGAAAGCACGGCATGGCGCGAGAAGATCGCGTTGCCGAAGCGGCGCCGGCGCCCGTCTTCGCCGGCCAGGTCGACCCCGAAGCCGTGGGCCATGCGATGGCCGGGCAGCAGCCGAGAGAGCTCGGCGAACTGGTCGCGGTCGTCGTTGCCCGCGAGGCCGGGGAAGTTGTCGGCGATCTCCTGGAGGCAGATCACGTCGAAGTCGGCGATGCCGCGCGCGGTGCGCACGATGCGCTCGAGGTCGACGCGGCCGTCGACGCCGCAGCCCCACTGGATGTTCCAGGTGATGAGCTTCATGCCCGAATTGAGCTGGCCATCGTCAGAATATTGCCAGAATCGCCGGGCATGCTTCCGGGCATGGAACGCTATATCTCCCCCCTGCTCGTCCTTTTCACCGGCTTCTCGGCGTCGTCGTCGGACCTCACCACGCGTCCGCGCTGGCAGGAGCACTTCGACGCGAAGAGCGTCCGCGGCACCTTCGTCCTGTTCGAGCCCGAGCGCGACCGCTACCTCGTCTTCAACGAGGCGCGCGCCCGCCAGCGCTTCACCCCGGCGTCGACCTTCAAGATCGCCAATGCCGCGATCGGTCTCGAGGAGGGCTCGATCAGCGACGAGAAGGAAATCTTCCCCTGGGACGGCAAGCCGAAGCTGCGCGCCGCGTGGGAACGCGACCACACGCTCGACACGGGCATGCGCGAGAGCGTGGTGTGGATGTTCCAGGAGGTCGCGCGGCGCACCGGCAAGGAGCGCATGAAGGAGTGGCTCGCGCGCCTGGACTACGGCAACAAGGACATCTCCGGCGGCATCGACCTCTTCTGGCTGCAAGGCGGGCTGCGCGTGAGCGCGATGGAGCAGGTCGATTTCCTGCGCAAGCTCGCGCAGGGCGAGCTTCCCATGAGCCAGCGCTCGCAGCGCCTGGTGCGAAACGCGCTGGTGGTGGAGAAGATGCGCGCCTACACGCTCTACGCCAAGACCGGCACCTCGGGCGCGGCGAAGGACCCGGTGGGGTGGTGGGTCGGGTGGGTCGAGAAGAAGGGCCGGCCCGTCGCGCACTTCGCGATGAACTTCACGCCGGCGAAGAACACGCGTTTCGAGGACCGATTCAGCATCGCGCGCGCCATTCTCGGTGAAGCGGGAGCCCTGCCCGGCAAACTGCCGAATAATCCGCATTGACGCGCGCAGCGGCGCGCGAGCAGACTCGGGCTCGCCTTCCGATGAGAACGGAGTTCGCCATGAAGTCCCTGCTCCTGCGGGTCCTCCTGGTCGCGGCCTGCTTCCTGCCCTTCGCGGCTTCCGCCGTCTACGTCTACAACACCGTCGACTATCCGGGCGCGGTCTTGACCGATACGCGCGGCATCACCAACACCGGGCGCATCGTGGGGTACGCGAGCCTCGATGGCGTCACGAACTTCAGCTTCTCCTACGAGGCCGGCGTCTTCACGCCTCTGCCTCCGGCGCCGGCGCCGCTCCAGGCTTCCGCGCTCTCCATCAACGACGCGGGCGTGATCGTCGGGGCAACCTCGAACCTCGCTCTCGGCTCCCAGCAAGCGTTCATCTTCAATGCCGGGAGCTATGCCTTCTTCTCGCGACCCGGGTGGGACCAGACGATAGCGCGCGCGATCAGCAATACGGGGCTCATCACGGGCTACTCGCAGCTTGACTTCGACGGCAGCACCGCCGGATTCATCTACAACCCGCTCACGTCCGTCTACACCGACATCACCATACCCGGCTCCCTCTTCACCATTGCCCAGGGCATCAATGTCGCGGGCCAGGTCGTCGGCAGCGCGGCGGGACTGCCCGGCGGGACGCAAGCCTTCCTTCGCGAGCCGGGTGGGGCGATCACGCTGTTCCAGATCGGAACGGCGCCGACACGCGCGCGCGGCATCAACGACGTGGGCCTCATCACGGGCTTCATGACGGTGGGCAGCGTGAACCAGGGCTTCGTCGGCAATTCCGGCGGCTTCGAGACGCTGATGGTGCCCGGTTCCGACGCCACTTTCCCTGAAGGCATCAACAACGCCGGACAGGTGATCGGGCTCTACATGACTACCGGCGGCACCGTGACGCGCGGTTTCATCGCCACCCCGGTGTCGATGCCCACCGGCACCACTTCCAGCGGCGCGTACACGTTCTCCGTGAACGTCATCCCCAATTTCCCGATCTTCATCGATCCCGTCGTCTCCGTCGGCTTCGACTATGCGATCGGCAAGGGCAACCCGAAGTTCGCGACGCTGCGGCTTCCAATCGGCATCGGCGACAGCAGGTACAAGGTGAAAGTGCAGGGGCACAAGTTCGACTTGGCCGGCGGACAGCTGCTCGACTTCCGCACGCATGGCTTTCCCAAGGGCGTCAGTGATTTCACTGTGAGCTGCATCGAGGTGGGCGCTTTGCTCGACCCGGCTAATCCGCAGGCTTTCCCGACGGAGGTGAGCTTCGTCGCCGCGGGCATGTTCACCGGGACGATGAAGCCGATCGTGCAGGACTCCGGCAAGGGCGACAAGGGCAAAGGGAAGTGCAAGGTCCACGGCGGCGATGACGACGATGACGACGACGAGGATGGCGACGACTAGCGAATCCCCGCGCGCATGAACGACTGCACGAACTGGCGCTGAAAGAGCAGGAATCCCAGCAGCAGCGGCGCGGAGGTCATGAGGGTCGCGGCGGTGATGACCGACCAGTCGATGCCCTGGTCGCCGGAGGAGAAGACCTGCAACCCGACGGTGACCGGGCGCGAGCTCACCGAGTTGGTGACGATGAGCGGC
>JBGOST010000005.1:0-16499 GCA_041476125.1 Usitatibacter sp.
AACCGCAACGCGCTCTTCGGGATCGTGCAGGGCGGAATGTTCGAGGACCTGCGCGACGCCTCGCTGGCCGCGCTCGCCGCGATCGGCTTCGACGGCTACGCCATCGGCGGCGTCTCCGTGGGGGAGCCCAAGGAGGACATGAACCGTATCGTCGCGCATGCGGCGCCACGGCTGCCCAAGGAGGCGCCGCGTTACCTCATGGGGGTCGGGACGCCCGAGGACATCGTGGAAGCGGTGAGCCGCGGCATCGATCTCTTCGACTGCGTGCTTCCCACCCGCAACGCCCGCAACGGGTGGCTCTTCACGCGCCGCGGCGACGTGAAGATCAAGAACGCGCGCCACCGCGAGGACGCCGGCCCGCTCGACCCGGAATGCGGCTGCTACACGTGCCGCAACTTCACCCGCTCCTACCTGCACCACCTGCACCGCGCCAACGAAATCCTCGGCGCGCACCTGAATACCGTGCACAACCTCTTCTATTACTTCGAGCTCATGCGCGGGCTGCGCGAGGCCATCGCGGCTGGGGAATTGGGCGCTTTCCGGCAGCGCTTTGGGAGCGCGCGCATGTTAGAATCGCAGGCTTGGCAAGGTAGCTGAAAACGCTGCCGATTCAACCATTTCCGCCGGAGTTTTCCCCCGATGATCAGCCCCGCATTCGCCCAGGCCGCAAGCTCGCCTGCCGGCGCCGATGGCACGATGAACATCATCTTCATCGTGATGATGTTCGTGGTCATGTACTTCATGATCATTCGCCCGCAGATGAAGAAGGCCAAGGAGCACAAGGCGATCCTCGAAGGCCTGCAGAAGGGCGACGAGGTCATCGCCGTGGGCATCCTCGGCAAGATCGCGAAGATCAGCGACAACTACGTGACCCTTGAAATCGCGCCGAACGTCACCATCCAGGTACAGAAAGGGGCGGTGACCACACTGCTGCCGAAGGGAACGATCAAGGACGCGCAGTAGGCATGAACAAGTATCCCCTCTGGAAGTACATCCTCATCGCGGTCGCGGTGATCGTGAGCGTCACCTATGCCGTGCCGAACATCTTCGGTGAGGTTCCCGCGGTGCAGGTTTCCGGCGTGAGAGCCTCGGTCAAGGTCGATGCCGCGCTGCAGGCCTCGCTGGAAGAGGCGTTGAAGGCGGCCAAGGTCCCGCCGGTGGACGCCGAGCTCACCGAAACGGCCCTGCGTTTCCGCTTCCCCGATACCGACGCGCAGCTGAAGGCGCGCGACGTGATCCAGTCCAAGGCGGGCGTGGGCTACGTCGTGGCGTTGAACCTCGTCCCCAATTCCCCGCGCTGGCTGCAGGCGATCGGCGCCAAGCCGATGTATCTCGGCCTCGACCTGCGGGGCGGCGTGCACTTCCTGCTGCAGGTCGACATGAAGGCCGCGGCCAACAAGTCGGTCGAGCGCTACCTCGCCGACATGCGCGGCCTCATGCGCGAGAAGAAGATCTATTACTCGGGGCTTGCGAAGGAGGGCGATCGCATCGCCATTCGCTTCAAGGAAGCCGACCAGAAGGCGGCGGCGTTGAAGGCGATCGCCGACCAGATGCCCGACCTCGCCATTCGCGAGCAGGATTCCGGCGCCGAGTCCTCGCTGACCGCGACGATAAAGCCCGAGGTCGTGAAGCGCGAACAGGACCTGGCGCTCCAGCAGAACATCCAGACGTTGCGCAACCGCGTGAACGAGCTCGGTGTCGCCGAGCCCATCGTGCAGCAGCAGGGCCTCGATCGCATCGTGGTGCAGCTCGCCGGCGTGCAGGATCCGACTCGCGCCAAGGACATCCTCGGACGCACGGCCACTCTCGAGACGCGGCTGGTCTCGGAGGAGCACGCCGCCGGCCCCGGGCAGAACGCGTTCTTCCAATACAAGGACCAGCCGGCCCCCTTCGGCACCGACAAGTTCTTCGACCAGGACGGCAACCCGGTGCTGCTCAAGAAGCAGGTGATCCTCACCGGAGACCGCATCCGCGATTCCAAGCCGGGGTTCGACGCGCCCGAGCGCGGCGGCGGTGCGGTGGTGCACATGACCCTCGATGACCAGGGCGGGCGCATCTTCCGCCAGATCACGCGCGAGAACGTGAAGAAGCGCATGGCGATGCTGCTGGTCGAGAAGAGCGGCTCCGTCGTCCTCACCTGGCCCGTGATCCAGGAGGAGCTGGGCAACCGCTTCCAGATCACCGGCATGCCGAGCGCGCAGGAAGCCAACAACCTCTCGCTGCTGCTGCGCGCGGGCGCTCTCGCCGCGCCCATGGACATCATCGAGGAGCGCACCATCGGCCCCAGCCTCGGCGCGGAAAACATCCAGAAGGGCGTGCATGCCGTGTTGTGGGGATTCATGGCCATCGCGGTCTTCATGGTCGCCTACTACTCGCTCTTCGGCATGATCTCGGTGCTGGCGCTCGCGGCGAACCTGCTCTTCCTCGTCGCACTGCTCTCGATGATGCAGGCGACCCTCACCTTGCCCGGCATCGCGGCGGTGGCGCTCACGCTCGGCATGGCGATCGACTCCAACGTGCTCATCAACGAGCGCGTGCGCGAAGAGCTGCGAAGCGGAATGACGCCGCAGATGGCGATCCAGGCCGGCTACGAGAGGGCGTTCGGGACCATCCTCGATTCCAACGTGACCACGCTCATCGCGGGCCTGGCGCTGCTCGCCTTCGGCTCCGGGCCGGTGCGCGGCTTCGCCGTGGTCCACTGCCTCGGCATCCTCACCTCCATCTTCAGCGCGGTGTTCGTCTCGCGCGGCATGGTGAACCTGATCTACGGGGGCCGGAAGAAAGTGCCGAAGCTCCTCATCGGCAATACCAACTGGCACAGAAAGGCGGCGGCCTAGCCATGGAATTCTTCCGCATCCGCCGCTCCATCCCGTTCATGCGCCACGCGTTGGTGTTCAACATCATTTCGCTGGTGATCTTCGTCGCCTCGGTGGGTTTCCTCGCCGTGAAGGGGCTGCACTTCTCGATCGAGTTCACCGGCGGCACGGTGCTCGAGATCAGCTATCCGCAGAGCTTCGATCCGGGCGAGATCCGCTCCACGCTCGAGAAGATCGGCCTGAAGGATGTCTCGGTCCAGGCCTTCGGGACCTCGAAGGACGTGCTCATCCGGCTGCCGCTCAAGCCCACGCAGGGCGAGAGCCAGAACGACGCGATGCAGAAGCAGACGGAGTCGGTGTTCACCGCGCTCACGCAGGCGAGCGCGGCCGGCGAGGCGGCGGAATGCGCGGCACTCCACCAGTCTTACCGCCAGCTCACCGCCGTCGACGCCAAGGCGCGCACCAAGGACCAGATCGCGGAGCTCGAGCGCCGCCGCCTCGAGCTCGCGGGCAAGTGCACGGAGTTGAAGCGCGTTGAGTTCGTCGGCAGCCAGGTCGGCAAGGAGCTCGCCACCGACGGCGGGCTCGCGCTGCTCTTCGTTTGCATCGGCATCGTGATCTATCTCGCGTTCCGCTTCGAATGGCGCTTCGCGGTGGCGACCATCATCGCCAACCTCCACGACGTGGTCATCATTCTCGGGTTCTTCGCCTTCTTCCAGTGGGAATTCTCGCTGCCGGTGCTCGCGGCCATCCTGGCGGTATTCGGCTACTCGGTGAACGAGTCGGTGGTGGTGTTCGACCGGGTGCGGGAGAACTTCCGCAAGATGAGGAAGGCCACCGTGCCGGAGATCATGGACGCGTCGATCACGGGAGTCATCTCGCGCACCATCATCACCCACCTGTGCACGCAGATGATGGTGCTCTCGATCTTCTTCTACGGCGGCGCCAGCCTGCACTACTTCGCCCTCGCCCTCACCATCGGCATCTGCTTCGGCATCTACTCCTCGGTACTCGTGGCCTGCCCGCTGGCGATGTACCTCGGGGCCTCGCGCGAGGACTTCGTGAAGCCGGAAAAGAAGACGGTCGAGCCGCAGATTCCCTAAGGCGGCGTGGGCGACCTGCTCGACATCGTCCTGCATCTCGACGCGAAGCTCCTCGAGATGGTGGCGCAGTACGGGGTCTGGATCTACGGCATCCTCTTCGCGATCATCTTTTCCGAGACCGGGTTCGTGGTCACCCCGTTCCTGCCGGGCGATTCGCTGCTCTTCGTGGCGGGCGCGGTCGCCGCCTCGGGCGAGCTCAACGCCCATCTCCTCTTCCTGCTGCTGTCGATCGCCGCGATCCTCGGCAACACCGTCAACTACGCGATCGGCCGCTGGCTTGGCAGGCACTTCTTCAACGACCGCAACTCGCGCTGGCTCAATCCCAAACATCTCGACAAGGCGCACGCCTTCTACGAGCGTCACGGCGGCAAGGCGGTCGTCATCTCGCGCTTCCTGCCCATCGTGCGCACCTACGTTCCGTTCGTCGCGGGCATGGCCGCGATGGGCGCGCGCGAATACACGATCTACAACGTGGCCGGCGCCCTCCTGTGGGTGGGCGCGCTCACCTATGCGGGGTTCTTCTTCGGAAACATTCCGTGGGTCCGCGGAAATCTCACCGCGATCACCCTGGGCGTCATCGGCGTGAGCCTGCTGCCGCTCGTCTACGCGTTCGTCAAATCGCGAATGCGGAAGCAACCCGCTTCTTGACCAGGCCTCGCGGCCGAGCCTAGAGTGCGTCGCATGCCGGTGCTCGAGTCCCACGTCTTCGATATCGCGCGCGTGATCCAGCTCGCGGTCGCGCCTGTATTCCTCCTCACGGCGATCGGCACCATCATCAACGCTCTCATCAGCCGACTGGGCAGGGCCGTCGATCGCCGCCGCGTGGTCGAGGAGCTGCTGCCCGAGTTCGAAGGCGAGGGGCGCGAGGACATGCTCGTGGAGCTCGCGATCCTCGCGCGGCGCATCGTGCTGGTACTGTGGTCGATCGGGCTTGCGGTGCTCTCCGCCTTGCTCGTGTGCCTGCTCATCGGCACCGCGTTCATGGGAGCGTTCATCTCGCTGGATCTCTCGCGCCCCGTCGCACTTCTCTTCGTCGCCGCGGTCGCGGCACTCACCGTGTGCCTGGTGCTTTTCATGCGCGAAGTATTCCTCGCGGCGGTGAGTGTGCACCACAACGTGAAGGCTAAGCGGGGCGCGTAGAGCGCAGGTAGGCGACGGCGCAGGCGAAGTAGGCGAGCGATAGGGCGACCTCGATCGCGGCGAGGCCCGCCGAGAGTCCCGAATCGGAAACCGCGCGCGCCGCGCCCTCGACGAAGTAGAGCCAGATGAAGAGGGTCGTCCACTGGAAGGTATAGCGCCGCGCGTGCAGCACGCCGAAGAGCGGCGCCAGCAGCGGCAGCACCTTCAGCACGAGCCATGAGCCGCCCGGCTTGAGAGGGGCGAGGAAAAGCTCCCACGCGAGCGACAGCAGAATGAGCGCGATAAGGCAGGCGCACGCCGCAAGCCACGCACCCTTCGGCTTCACGCCGACAATTTCTTCGCCAGGCTCGCGAGCCGTTTGCCGAGGGCGAAGGCGAGGCGCGACTCCTCGTCGGTCACCGGCCGGTCGTTGGCGGCTCCCGAGACATGGGTGGCTCCATACGGCGTGCCGCCGGAGCGCGTCGAGCTCAGGTCGGGCTCCGTGTACGGCAAACCGACGATGACCATCCCGTGGTGCAGGAGCGGCATCATCATGGAGAGCAATGTCGCCTCCTGGCCGCCGTGCATCGACGCGGTGGAGGAGAACACCGCGGCGGGCTTTCCGGCGAGCGTGCCGCGCGCCCATTCGGGGCCGAGCCCGTCGATGAAATGCTTGAGGGGCGCGGCCATGTTGCCGAAGCGGGTCGGGGAGCCGAGCGCCACCCCGGCGCATTCAACCAGGTCGCGCGCCTCGACGTAGGGCGCTCCTTCCGCGGGAATCGCCGGAGAGATCGCTTCGACCACGCTCGCCACCTTCGGCACGGTGCGCACGCGCGCGCGCATGCCCTCGACGCTCTCGATGCCGCGCGCGATCGACTGCGCGAGCGAGCGTACCGAGCCGGTGGCGCTGTAGTAGAGGACGAGGACTTCGGCCATGGAGCGGGTGCTATCATACCCGCCCATTGCGCGCGGCACCCCGGGCTTTCGTGATCGCGAAGCGCTTCCCCGCCTCCGACATCTTCGGCTTCCTGCGCTTCGTCTACCGGCGCTGGACCGAGGATCGCTGCCCGCAGATCGCGGGCAGCCTCACCTACACCACGTTGCTGGCGCTTGCCCCGACGTTCGTGATCGCGGTGGCGGTGCTTTCCACCTCGCCGATCTTCGAGGACGTGATGTCGAAGATCAAGATCTTCCTGCTCCTCAATCTCTCCCCGGAGATCGCCGGGCGGATCATCACCGTGTACATGAGGGAGTTCGCCGCCAACGCCGCGAGGCTCACCGCGGTGGGCATCGGGATCGTGTTCGTGCTCGCCGTGTGGCTGATGCTCATCATGGACCGCTCGCTCAATGCGATCTGGCGCGTGCGGCAATCGCGGCCCTACTGGCTTTCGGCGCTGGGCTACATGATGCTGCTCGTCGCGGCTCCGGTGCTGATCGGCGTGAGCGTCTCCATCACGACCTACATCATGTCGCTGTCCATCGGCGTGACGGGGTTGCCCGACCCGGTGGAGGCGCTCCTGCTGCGCGCCGTGCCGCTGTCGATGAGCACGCTCGCCTTCTTCCTCGTCTACCGCATCATTCCGCACCGCCACGTTCCCTGGCGCCATGCGCTGCTGGGCGGGGTGATCGCGGCCATTCTCTTCGAGAGCGCGAAGCAGCTCTTTTCGATCTACGTGCACGCCGCACCCACCTACAACATGGTCTACGGCGCCTTCGCGGCGGTGCCGCTCTTCCTCATCTGGATCTACCTCTCGTGGCTCGTGATCCTGCTGGGCGCGGAGATCACGGCCGCGGCCGCCTATTGGCGCGGGGCGCGGTGGAAGGAGTCGGAGGCGCCCGCCACGCGCCTTCGCGAGGCGGCGGCCGTGGTGCGCGCGCTCGTCGAGGCGGGGCACGCCACGGTGTCGTTCGAGAATTTGCGCGAGCGCACGCGAATTCCCGCGCCCGAGCTCGAGGACACCCTGGCGCGAATGACTGCCGAAGGCGTGCTGAGGAAGCGCGACGGGCGCCCCGGATATCGACTTGCCGAGCCTTCCGAGGCGGCGCCGAGCGCGCCCGCCGTCAGGAAGGCGAAACGTGGAAGAGCTCGAAGCGGGAGGTCTTCTCGATGAGGCCCGCGGAGCGCACGCGCGAGACGAGGTCGTTTCCCTGCAGATTGTATTCGCGCATCTCCGCGTAAGTGCTGGGAGGGGTGAGAAGCGATTCGGAGGTGAGGGCGTCCTCGCCATTGGCGAGCAGTACGCCCAGCTTCGCTTGCGGAGTCCCGGATCCCACCGGGTTCACCCATACGGCGCACGCCGCGGGGGCGAGGAATTGCAGCCCGAATTCCATCCCGCCGTCCTCGAGGACCGTGATCCAGCGCGCCACGCCGATCGTCCATTGCGCCTTGCCGATCGCCTTGATGCCGACGAGCTCGCCCACGCCGAGGGTCTGCTGGGTCGCGGCCGCGCGGCGCACCTTGAGCCCGCCCTCGCTCTGGTTCACGACGTCCCATTCGAACACGGGGTGCAGCTTGGTGGATTCGTCGTCGGGCATCGCGAGCAGCGGGATGGTGATGCCGGCGCGAATTGCGTCGGCTTCCGCCTCGGCGTCGACCTGCGCGCCGATCGAGATGAAGTGGCCGATCGACTTCAGGCCGAAGCAGATCGCCACGGTCGTCTCCATCGGATCACGGCGGTGGGCGCGCTTCGGCGGGTCGCCCCAGAGCGTGATGAGCTTGGCGAGCGTGTTGAGGCCGTCGGGGGTCATCGAGCGGCTGGTGGTCTGCGAGACGTTTCCGGTATCGTGCGCGGCCTTGCGCGCCTTCAGCTTGTCGACGAGCGGATTGGTGTCGAGCAGCCGCCAGTTCGGGCCGCCCGCGTCGTCGTTCGCGGACAGCAGCGGCTTGGGCGGCCGGTCGGTGTCGCACGGCACGAGGAAGTGCCCACCCGGACGCGTGCCGGGACGCGCCTGGCCGAGGGTCACGAGGCCGCGCCCGCTGCGGATCTGCGCGATGATGCGGTCGGCCTCGCCCGGGACGAGCCGATACGGATCGGTCAACGACAGCAGCAGCGCCTCGCAGTACGCGTCCATCACGGTCGCCTTCGATTCGGGGTCGGCGGCCTCGGTCGCATAGCCTTCCTTCTCCGCGTAGAGGTAGAGCTGGTGCATCTCGTTCCAGAGCGCGCGGGGAGGCGGCGAATACGACTTGTAGCTCGCGCGCAATTCGGCGCCGAGGTACTCCATCGTGCGCAGCACCAGGACCGGCACCTGCTTCCTCGCGCCGAACGCGATCAGCTTCGCGGTCTTGTCGCCGATCGCGATCTTGAAGCCGTCGGCGAGGGCGAAGGCGAGCTCCCGCGCCACCGAGAGCGCTTCGCGCGCGCGCGCGCCGAGCGGCAGCGAGGACTTCGAGTAGATCGCGTCGAGCTCCTCGAGCAAGGTGTCCGCGAACGGGCGATAGATGTCGAGGATCTGTACGCGATCGTCGATGTCGACCTTGGCGCGATTGATCGCCACGAGGTGCGCGACCATCTTCTTCGCCGCCTCGAGGCTTTGCGCGAGCGGCAACGACTCGATCCACACCCGGACCTGCTTGGGGCGGATTTCGAGGTCTCGCGGCGGCGCGGAGCGTTCCGCGGGCAGCCGGCGGGCAAGGGGAGAGGCCATTGAGGGTGCTTCCAGTATTCTTATGGGGCCAAGGATAGACGAGGGTCGGACATTTTGGAAATTCGCCTCACCCGGGCGCTCGGGGCCTTAGCTCTGGTCGCCGCCGTTGCGGGCGCGCTCGACGCGTTCGCCTTCAACCTCACGGATACCCAGGGAAAGCGCCAGCGGCTCGCCGACTTCAAGGGCCGCTGGGTGGTGATGAACTTCTGGGCGACCTGGTGCGTGCCGTGCATCCAGGAAATCCCGGAGATCGCGGCGTTTCATCGCGAGCACGCGGCCGTCGTGGTGATCGGCGTGGCCCTTGATGCCGAGGACGCGGCGAAGACGAAACAGTTCGCCGCCAAGGTGGGCCACGACTACCCGCTGGTGCTCGCCACCGACGCCGTCGAGAAGCAGCTCGGCCACATGAAAGCGCTTCCCACCACGCGCATCTACGATCCGGCGGGCAAGCTCGTCTACGACCGGCCGGGGCGCGTCGACCGCAAGGCGCTCGAGAACCTCACCAAACCCTAGGTCTTCAACTGCGCGGCGAGCGCCCAGCGCTCTCTCCACGCCCTGAGCACGCGGTTGGAGTATTGCGGCTGGCCGAGGGTGCCGTTGTAGCGCGCGAGGGCGTTCGCCATGTTGCCCTTCTCGCGGTCGAGGTAGTGGCGCAGGATGGTGCAGCCGTATCTCAGGTTGGTGCGCTCCTGGAAGAGGTTGTGCGAAGGCTCTCCCAGCTCCTTTACCCAGAAGGGCATCACCTGCATGAGGCCGCGCGCGCCCGCTTTCGAGACGGCGTATTTGCGGAAGCGGCTCTCGACGTCGATCACCGCGAGGACGAGGTGGGGATCGAGCCCGGCACGCATCGCCTCGTAGCGCACGAGTGCCAGGAACTGGCGCGCCGACTCCTCGTCGGGAAAGCGCCCCGCCACGCCCCGCGTCATGCCGCGCACCCAGGCGCGCGTGTCGAGGTCCTTCATGTCCACGCTGGCGCGATCGTTGACGGCGTTGGCCATCGCCGAGCGCACGCTCGCCGAGAGCGTTTCGTATTGCTGCGCCCCGGCCAGCAGCTGCGCGGGGGCTGCGAGCGCCAATGAAACGGCGAGTGCGGCGAGCCTAGCTGCCGGGCGCGGCATGCGTGAAGCGCGAGCGCACGAAGGCCATCGCCTCGGCGAGCGGCACCTTGGTCGCGCCGGCATCGCGGCGGTGCTGGTACTCGACCACGCCTTCCTTCAATCCGCGCTCGCCGATCACGATGCGATGCGGAATGCCGATGAGCTCCTGGTCGGCGAGCAGGACGCCGGCGCGCTCGTCGCGGTCGTCGAGGAACGCCTCGACCCCGGCGGCAGAGAACTCGGCATAGAGACTCTCGGCGGCGGACCTCACCGCCTCGCTCTTGCGGTAGCCCAGCGGAATGACGGCGACCGCGAAGGGCGCCATGGGATCGGGCCAGATGATGCCCTTGTCGTCGTGGTTCTGCTCGATCGCGGCGGCGACGATGCGCGTGATGCCGATGCCGTAGCAGCCCATCTCCATCGGCTTGGTCTCGCCGCGCTCGTCGATGTAGTTCACGCCCATCTTCTGCGTGTACGCGGTGCGAAGCTGGAAGACGTGCCCGACCTCGATGCCGCGCGCGATCTCGAGCGTTCCCTTGCCGTCCGGCGAAGGGTCGCCGGCGACGACGTTGCGAACGTCGGCGACGACGGACGGCTCGGGGAGGTCGCGCCCCCAGTTCACGCCGGTGAAGTGGAATCCCTCCTCGTTGGCGCCGGTGCAGAAATCGCTCATCGCCGCGACCGTGCGGTCGGCGACAACGCGAACGGCTTGCGCCACGGGGCCGAGCGAGCCGGGCGGGCCCTTCAATCGCGCGCGAATCTCGGCGTCGGTGGCGAAGCGAAACGGCTTGAGCCCCGGCACTTTCGTCGCCTTGACCTCGTTCAGCATGTGGTCGCCGCGCACCAGCAGCATCACCATCTCGGGAGGTTTGTCGGGCGCTTCGGGATCCTCGTGCATGACCACGATCGACTTCACCGTCTTCTCGATCGGCAGGCCGAGGAGCTCGGAGACTTCCTCGCAGGTGTGCTTGCCGGGCGTGGGAGTCTTCCTCATCGGCTCCTTCGCCGCGCCGCGCGGCTGCGCCGGCGCCAATGCTTCGGCGAGCTCGACGTTGGCCGCGTAGCCCGATTGCCCGCAGTAGGCGATCGCGTCCTCGCCGGAGCTGGCGAGCACCTGGAATTCGTGCGAGCCGGTGCCGCCGATCTCGCCCGAATCGGCGGCGACCGCGCGAAACGCGAGGCCCAGGCGCGTGAAGATGACCGTGTACGCGTCGTACATCGCCTGGTAGCTTTTTTGCAGGCCGGCGAAATCGGCGTCGAACGAGTACGCATCCTTCATCGTGAACTCGCGCGCGCGCATGACGCCGAAGCGCGGGCGGATCTCGTCGCGGAACTTGGTCTGGATCTGGTAGAAGTTCACCGGCAGCTGGCGGTAGCTGCGGATCTCCTTGCGCACGATGTCGCAGAGGACTTCCTCGGCGGTGGGCGCGTAGCAGAATTCGCGCTCGGCGCGATCCTGGATGCGCAGCATGAGCGGCCCGTACAAGTCCCAGCGGCCCGTCTCCTGCCACAGCTCCGCGGGCTGGATCGGGGGCGCGAGCATCTCGAGCGCGCCGGCGCGGTTCATCTCCTCGCGCACGATGGCCTCGACGCGCTTCACGACCCGCAGCCCCAGCGGCATCCACGTATAGAGCCCGCTCGAGAGTTTTCGGATCAGCCCCGCGCGCAGCATGAGCTTGTGGCTCGCCAGCTCGGCTTCCTGGGGGGCTTCCTTCAGCGTGGCGAGGTAGTACTGGGTGGCGCGCATGAAGTTTTCAGTGAAATCATTGGCTTGCGAGGCCCCATTCTACACGGCCCATGGCCCGCCCCGACCGGTGGCGGGCACTTGCAAACTGTGGAAAAATGGACACAACTCAACGGATTGGATGGTGGACGCCATGATCGATCGGGACGGTTATCGCCCGAACGTCGCCATCGTGCTCTGCAACGTCAGGAACCAGGTTTTTTGGGGCAAGCGCGTCAAGGAGCACGCCTGGCAATTTCCCCAGGGCGGCATCAAGCCGGGGGAGACTCCCGAGCAGGCGATGTACCGGGAGCTGCAGGAAGAGACGGGGCTCGAGCCCCAGCACGTGAAGATCCTCGGGCGCACGCGCGAGTGGCTGCACTACAACGTGCCGCTGCATTGGGTGAAGCGCGAGTGGCGCGGCACCTACAAGGGCCAGAAGCAGATCTGGTTCCTGCTGCGGCTCACCGGGCGCGATTGCGACATCAGCCTGCGCGCCAGCGGGCACCCGGAGTTCGACGCGTGGCGCTGGCACGACTACTGGGTGCCGCTCGAAGCGGTGATCGACTTCAAGCGCGACGTCTATCGCATGGGCCTGGAGCAGCTTTCGGGATTCCTCGAGGTGGCGCCGCGCATCATGGGCCTTTCGCCCTACGGCCGGCGCCGCAAGCATTCGCGCGGCCCGCGCGGTCCACAAATCCTCACGCCGAGCACTGCCGCGGGCTCGGACGCTTAGCGCGGTCGCTGCTTGCCGTCAGAAGCCGCGCACCTTGCTCGGGAGCGTGAGGCTCACGACGATGTAGATCGCCACGCAGATGATGATCGTGGCGATGAACACCACGACCAGGAAGGGGATCGCCTTGCTTTCGGGCACCCGGGTCAATTTCGGCAGCCCCAGGAACAGCAGGTACAGGCTGTAGAGGCTGAGGAAGAACCCGATGATCCAGAGCGCCGGAATGACGTTGAAGACGCCCGCGAGCCACGCGGGGGTGGGCACGTATGAGGCCACCTTGAGCGCCTGCTCGAAATCCCTCTTGCCTTCGAACTTGGGCGCGAGGATTTCGATCACGAGGGCAAGCACGTAGACGGCGCCAAGCGACATCAGGTATACGGCGATCAGGTGCATCACTCCCGCGCCGAGCGCAACCCGGTACGTCGCCCCGAACACGCCGATGCCGACGATCGACAGGCCGATGAAGGAAGCAACGGCCGGGATCGCCGCGAGGATCATCACGTAGCCGGTGAAGAGCTCCTGCACCGTGGCGCTTTCCTCATCGATCGCCTGCCATTCCCGCTGCGGCTCGAGGATCAGCTTCTTCGCGCGATCGACGACGTTCATTGCGAGGCTTCCCGTCCCGTGGGAGAGGGCGTGAGTATAGCCTCGATGCGCTGGATGATTCGCCGGCGCTGCTCTTCTGGCGAGAAGGCCGCATAGCGCCGGGCAAAGGCCTTCGCCGCGGCGGCGAAGCGCGGCTCGCCCAGCACGAAGTCGATCGCCCCGGCCACGTCGCGCGCCGCAGCGCCAGGCGCGAGCCACGCCGCCGCGCCCACTTGCTCCATGCGCCGCGCGGTGAGGAACTGCTCGTAGGTGATCGGGAACGCGAGCTGCGGCACGCCGTAGAGCAGGGCGCCGGTTCCGATCTCCCCGCCGTGGCAGATCATGAGGTCGCAGTGGCGCACCACGCGGTCGAGTCGCACCGGGCGATCGACGACCACACGGCTCTTCGCTGCGAGCCGCGCGCGCCGCGCTTCGTCGAGGTCCGGAATGAAGGCGATGACGCGATGCGGCGAGCGGGCGAGGCTCTCGATGAGCAGGTCGAGCTGCGGCATCGTGCGCTTCACGTAGACGAACAATCGCTTCCCCTGCCCCACGGGCCATTCGACATCGAGGCCCCGGTCGAAGCGAAAGCGCGGTCCCCAGTAGCCCGTGGCCGGGCGGTTCTGGTACTGGTCGAGCTCGGGGAACGTGCACAGGAAATGCTCGTCGGCCTCGAACTGCTCCGCGAGGCGCGCGAGCGGCGGCTCGCCCACCGCGGCGAGCGCGGCGTTCACGCAGGCGAGCGCTTTCGCATCGGAGGCGGCGATGCGTTGCGGCGGCACGGCCTCGTCGTAGCGGAATGCCGGGAGCGGGGAGAGCGGCGGAGGCGTGAAGAAGCCGTTGCCGAAGGTCGCGCGCGGCAGCGCGAGCGAGCGCGCGGCGAGCAGAGCCGTGGGCGCGAAATCGGCGATGACGATGTCGGGGCGCCAGTTGCGCAGGAGCGATCTCCACGCGACGAGAAGCGCGGTGAGCTCCTCCGCGTCCGCATACCCCGCGCCGAGGAGGATATCGGCGTAGCTGGCCGGGGGCGCGCCCGCCACGCCCTCGCGCATCGGACGCGGCGCCTGGAATGTGTCGAACGCGGCCGTCTCGGGAAGCGCCATGAGCTGGCGCAGCTCGCGAAAGACGAAGGCGATCGAATGGCCGCGCAATTGCAGCGCTCTGGCGAGCCACGAGCACGCCATCGCGTGGCCGAACTCGCCCCCCAGCTCCCACGCGAAGGCGATCCTTGCCATCAGCCGGGCAGCGCCGCGGCGATGCGCTGCGCCGCGCGCGCCGCCGCCTGGTCGAAATCGTAGCCGCGATGCGCATGGCCCAGCGCGCGCGCGCCCTCGCGCAGGTCGCTGCGCGCGGCAATGTCCGTGAGCCACGTCGCGAAGTCCGGCGGCGGGTCGTCGGGGGAAATCATGGCGGCGGCTCCCGCCGCCTCGAGCCGGCGGGCGATGCGGAACTGCTCGAGCTGCATGGGAACCAGGGCGAGCGGAACGCCTGCCAGCAGCGAGCGCGCCGCGAATCCGGGGCCGGCGTGGGAGATGCAGAGGTCGGCCGAGTCGAGGATGCCGTCGAGCTTGAGCGCGTCCGGGAGCACCCGCACGCGATCCGAAGAGAGCTCCGCCGCCTGCGCGTCGGTGAGGCCGGGGGCCGCCACGAGTGCCTCTCCCGCAATCTTGCGCAAGGCCGCGACGATCGCCGCGAAGCGCGGGTCGCGCGGTTTCAGGTACGCGAAGATGCGCGGGTGCTCCTCGGCCTTCCACGCGACGTCGCGCCCGGAGACGGAATCCGCGAGGGGGCCGGAATACTCCACGCCTTCGCGGGGCCCGAAGGGATCGAGCTCCGCGAAGTTGCACAGCAGGTGCGAGTCGCCCGCGAAGAGCTCGTGCGCGGCGCGCGGCGGCGAGCCGGCGCGCAGCATCTCGAACGCCTTGGCGACGGTCGCGAGGAGCTTCTCGTCGAGGCGTTGCAGCACGTTCGCCTCCACGGGATTCCACGGCCGGTAGGCCTCGAGCGGTGCCGCGGGCGGCGGCAGCGAGAAGCCGTTGCCCACCGCGACCGTCGGAGTCGCGCGCATCCGCGCGGCGAGGAGCGCTCCGGGGGCGTAGTCGCAGACCACGAGGTCCGGCTGCCAGAGCCCGAAGAGCGAGCGCCAACCCATGAGCGCGCCGGCAAGCCCGGCGGCATCGGCATAGCCGAGGTTGAGGAGAACGTCGCTGGGACTTAAGGGAGAGGGGTTCTGCTTCGGCGGCAGGCGCATGTGCGGCGCCTGGAACCACTCGAATCCTTCAGCGGCGTACGGCCCGAGACGCGCGAGGTCGAGAAAGACAAACGCCGCCTCGTGGCCGAGGCGGCGCAGCTCGCGGGCAATCGGCAGCAGCCGCCGGATATGGCCCAGATCCCCGCCGAATTCCCATGCGCAGAGAATCCGGGCCATGCGGGCGGAGCAGCGCCCGCCTTACGGCGCGCAGGCGGAAGTGGCGCCGGCGCGGCTGCTGATGGTGAACGGACGGCAGCCGGTGCCCAGCATCTCGATGATGTGCGGCGAGCCCGGCGAATTGCTGCTGAACGTGAACTGCCCCGGTCGCGGTCCGAAGCCCACCGGCCTGAAGGCCACATCGGCGAAGCACGTGCTCGCGGGCGCCAGGGTAACGCCGCAAGTGTTGCCGGCGAGGAGGTAGTCCACGCCTACGGCCAGGCTGCCGAGCGTAGCCGCGGCGCCGCCATCGTTGGTGATGGTGATGCGCTGCGTCGCGCTCTGCGTGCCGAACATGCGGGCGCCGAAGCCGACAAAGGTCGGCACCACGTGGATCAGCGGCGTCGCCACCGTTTGCGCGTTCGCCGTGATCGGGACCGCGCGCGAGCCCCCGGGCGCGTTGCTCACCACCGTGAGCGTTCCGTTGGCCACGCCTACTTGCGTCGCCGTGAACCCCACGTTGAGGAGGCACGATTCCCCCGGCGGGAGGTTCAACGGGCAATTGTTGACGAGCGTGAAGGGCGCGCTGGCCGTGATGCTCGAGAACGTGAGGACCGCGTTTCCGGTATTGGTCAGCTGCACTGCGAGCGCAACCGGGGGGCCTCCCACGGTAGAGGCGGGAAGGGTGAGCGACTGCGGCATCGAAAGCGCGGCGCTCTGGACGCCGGTGCCGTACAGCGGCGCCGTCGCGGTGGCTCCGCTCACCTTTGCGCCCGCGGCTTTGCCCTTCGGGGCCAAGATTCCCTCGATGGCCGTCGTGGGCACGACGAGCGCACCGCTCGCGAAGCCGGCTTGCGTCGGAGCGAACACGACGTCGCCAGTGCACGAGTCTGCGGGTGCGATCGAGGCCGGGCAGTTGCTCCTCACGAGGGTGAACGCACCCGTGGTCGAGAGCGGGCCGATGACGGCCGGCGCAGCGCTGGGGTTGTGCACCACGATGGTCTTCACGTCGCTTTGCTTGCCGACCAGCACGTTGCCGAAGTCCCACTGCGATGGCAGGAACGAAATGATCGGTGGAACCACGCCATTGCCGGTGAGCGTGATCGAGTGCGGGCTGGCTGACGTGTTGTCGCACAGGTATATCGTGGTCGTCTGTGGCCCGAGGAACAGGGGCGCGAACGTGGCCGTGAGCGAGCAGGAGGTTCCGGGTATGTAATCGGTCGACGTGGCGCAGGTGGGCACGCAGGTGAAGCCGCCGCCGTAGCAGA
>JBGOST010000006.1:0-15368 GCA_041476125.1 Usitatibacter sp.
CACCGGTGTCGGGAACGAGCAGGCGCCACGCGGCGCCGAGGGTGGTGGATTTATGGGAGAGGCCGGGATCGAACACTTTCAGGCCTCGCCCGATTCGGAGGAGACGAGCGCGGCGTAGCGCCCGTCGGGAATGCGAGAGAGCTCTTCGTGGGTGCCGCGCTCGACGACGCGGCCGCCTTCCAGGACGACGATTTCGTCGGCATCGCGCACGGTCGACAGGCGATGCGCCACCACGAGGCACGTCACGCGGCGCCGGCGCAGGTTCGCCTCGACCAGCGCCTCGGAAGCCGGGTCGAGCGCGCTCGTCGCCTCGTCGAGGATCAGCAGCACGGGATTGCGCACCAGCGCCCGCGCGATCTCGAGCCGCTGGCGCTGCCCGCCGCTCAGGTTGCGCGCGCCTTCCTGCAGCGGCGCATCGAGGCCGCCCACGCGCTCGAAGATCTCTTCCTCGAGGGCGGCATCGCGAAGCGCGGCCTTGAGCATCTCGTCGGGCGCGGGATTCCAGAGCGTGAGGTTGTCGCGCACGCTGCCCTCGAAGAGCATCACGTCCTGGTCGACGAACGCCACGGCCTCGGCGAGGTGCACTCTCTCGTAGAGCTCGCGCGGCTGGCCGTCGAATAGGATCTCCCCGCTCCAGGGCCTGTAGAGTCCGGCCGCGATCCGCGCCACGGTCGACTTGCCCGAACCCGAGGCGCCGACGAGCGCGATGCGGCCGCCGGGCTTCAGCGCGAGCGAGAAGCCCTCGATGAGCGGGGCCTCGCCGCGGTTGTAGCCGAACGTCACTTCACGGAATTCGAGCGCCCCGGAAAGCCGCGGCGCCGGAATCTCCGGCGCGTGGTCCTCCACCGTGACGCCGGCTTCCGGCGCGTGTTGCAGCACGTCGTCCAGCCGCGCCAGGTCGCCGCGCAGCGTTTGCAGCTTCTGCGTGACCCCGAAGAGCGCATGCACGGGCGCGGTGAATCCCGCGAGCAGCACCTGGAAGGCCACCAGGTCGCCCACGCTGAACGAGCCCCGGATGATGAGCGCGCTGCCCAGGCCCAGCACCGTGAGGTGCGCGACGAGGCCCAGCATCGCGGGCGCCTGCCCCAGGGTGAGCGCATAGCGTTGCGCGCGGATCGACGCGTTCACGAACTGCACCTGCAATCCCAGCCACTTCAGGAAGAGCGCGGTCTCCTGCCCGCCGGCCTTGATGCTCTCGATGTTGGATAGCGCCCCGGTGGCCGTGCCCGCGAGCTTTCCGGCCTGCACGGAAAGCTCCTGCGAGATCTCGGCGGTGCGCTTGGCGAGCGCCCTCCACGCGAAGAGCTCGAGCGCGAGGCAGGCGGCGACGACGAGCGCGAGGCGCCAATCGAGCCGCACCATGAGCACCATGAAGAAGCTCGCGGTGACCAGGTCGAGCGCGAGATGCGCGAGGTCCGCGGAGATCGTCTCCGCGACGTGCTCGTTCAAGTCCACGCGAGCGGCGATCTCCCCGGCCGAGCGCTGCGAGTAGAACGTCATCGGCAGCGCCAGCGCGTGCGCGAAGAAGCGTTTCGCCGATCCGCGCGCCGCGCGCCCGAACGTGTCCATGAGCAGCCGCGCCTGGAGCGCGAGCAGGAGCGATCGCGCCAGCGCGGCGAGCGCGAGCCCGATGAGCAGCGGCAGCGCGATGCCCTCGAGCCTCGCGACCAGCACCTCGTCGACGAAGCGCCCGAGGAGCCAGGGCATCACCAGGCCCGGAAGGACCAGCATCAGCCCGATGAAGAACGCGACGCTGATGGAGACGCGGAAGCCGTCGAGGTACTTGCCGAGCGATCGGAACACCGAGGGCGGATGCCCGCCCGGCTGGAATTGCGCGCCGCGCTCGAAGGTAAGGACCACGCCGGTGAAGGCCTGGTCGAACTCGGCCGCGTCGATGCTGCGACGGCCGCGCGCCGGATCGTTCAGCCACGCGCGGCCGCCGCGAAAACCCTCGAACACCACGAAGTGGTTGAAGTTCCAGAACAGGATCGCGGGCAGCGGCAGATCGGCGAGATCGTTGGGCTCCTTCTTGAAACCGCGCGCCACCCTGCCGTGGGCGCGCGCCGCGCGCAGCAACCCGCCCGCCTTGCTGCCGTCGCGACTCACGCCGCAATCCACGCGCATTTGCTCGAGCGGCACGTGGCGGCCGTGGAACGCGAGCACCATGGCGAGCGCGGCGGCGCCGCACTCCACGCTTTCGAGCTGCAGGATCGTCGGGGTGCGCAGCTGCCCCGTGTCGGGCAGCGCCGCGCGCGGCGGCGGCGGGCGCTGCTCGGCGGCCGCCCCCGCGGCGGGCTCCGCGCTCAGCGCGCCAACAGAAGCCATATCGCAAAACCCGCGACCGCGGCGAGGAGGGCGGCGAGCGCGAGCAGCAGCGCCTGCGGATAGGTGGGCAACCCCAGGCGCTCGTCCAGGCGCTCGGGGGAAGCGAGGCGGTCCAGCGCGGCCTTCCTGAAAATAGACTGCTCAGGCATTCGCGAAAACGCCTCCCACGTTCGGCCCCTCTGCCTTGGGAGAGGGTTCGGGAGAGGGTCGCATCGCTCGCGGAATCATCACCCCCCCAGGCGCTTCAGGATGCGGTCGAAGCGCGCGCCCGCGAGATGCACGTTGTCGAGGATGTCTTCGTTGAGCT
Source organism: Usitatibacter sp. (assembly GCA_041476125.1). Lineage (GTDB taxonomy): Bacteria > Pseudomonadota > Gammaproteobacteria > Burkholderiales > Usitatibacteraceae > Usitatibacter. The sequence continues at coordinate 2,633 of JBGOST010000006.1, forward strand.
CGTCCTTGTCGTACGCATCGTCGGTCGCGTCTCCGTAGCCCATGCGCTGCGTGGCATGGCGCATGCGGTCGGCGAGGAAGACGCACAGCGCACGATAGAAGCGCGCCGCGAACGCGGAATCCGAGGTGAGCTTCTCGCGCACCACGCCGGCCGGAATGCGAAGCAGCGTGGCATCGGTGGCGACCTCCACCGAGACCGTGGTCGGCGCCGGATCCACCAGCGACATCTCGCCGATGATCTCGCCCGATTCGAGCTTGGCGATGTGCTCGCCCTTGAGCGTACGGATCGCGAGCCGGCCATCGAGGACGAAATAGAGATAGTCGACGCGGGCGCCGAGCGGAATCAGGACCGTGCCGGCATCGACGTGGGTGTGCTCGCCGACCTTGGCCAGCCACTCCACGTCCTCGTCGCTCAGGACGCTGAAGATGAAAAGGACTTTTCTCAACGAGCGCCTCCCCTTCGCCGAAGGTCTCCCGAGAGTGTACCGAAGCAGGTGGGCGAATGCTCTGGAAGCGCGTTATGGTGCGATGATTGCCGGACATCCCCCGAGGAGAAGACAGATGCATTCAGCATGGCGGAACATTGTCGCGGCCGTGGCCGCCCTTCCGATGCTCGCGTTCGCCCAGGCCGCGGTCGATCCGTCGGCGCAGATCGTGCTGACCGAGAGAGCCGACCGCGAGCAGTTCCTGGCGCAGGGCGCGAAGAAGGAGGGCGAGGTCGTGGTTTACACCTCGCTGATTTCCGAGGACCTGACCGCGCTCTCGGCGGCGTTCGAGAAGAAGTATGGCGTCAAGGTCAAGGGCTGGCGCGCCGGGTCCGAGAAGGTGCTGCAGCGCGCGGTCACCGAGGCGCGAGCGGGTCGACACGACGCCGACATCGTGGAGACCAACGGCCCGGAGCTGGAGGCGATCTACCGCGAGAAGATCTTCCAGCCGCTCAAGAGCCCGCACCTGAAGGACCTCATGCCGCAGGCGCTGCGCCCCCACGGCGAATGGGTGGGCACGCGCATCAACATGTTCGTGCAGTCGTACAACACGAACCTGGTGAAGAAGAGCGAGCTGCCGCGCAGCTACGCCGACCTCGCGAACCCGCGCTGGAAGGGGCGCCTGGGCATCGAGGCGGAGGACGAGGACTGGTTCGCGATGGTGGTGAAGGGCCTGGGCGAGGAGGCGGGCCTGCGCACCTTCCGCGAGATCGCGAAGACCAACGGCTTCTCGGTGCGCAAGGGCCATACGCTTCTCGCGGGCCTCGTGGCCTCCGGCGAGATTCCTTTCGCCGTCACCACCTATAGCCACGGCGCCGAGAAGATGAAGCAGAAAGGCGCGCCCGTGGAATGGTTCGCCATCGAGCCGGCGATCGGGCGTGCCAACGGCATCGGGATCACGCGCAAGCCGCCGCATCCGCACGCTGCGGCGCTCTTCGTCGACTTCGTGCTCTCGCCCGAGGGCCAGTCGATCCTCGAGAAGGGCGGCTATGTCCCCGCCAACTTGCGCGTCGGAAACCCCGCGCAGAAGCTCCCGCTCAAGTTCGTCGATCCGGCGTTGATCCTCGACGAAGAAGCGAAGTGGAAGAAGCTCTATTCGGAGATCGTGCTGGGAAATACCAAGTGAGCGAGCGGCTGGAGCGCGCGCGCACCGCGCTGCTGCTCTTCGATTTCCTGAAGGGGCACGCGAACCGCGACGAGCCCTCGCGCAAGCGCTTCGCCCCGGTCGCCGAGAACGCCGCGGCGCTGCTCGCCGCCGCGCGCGCGGCCGGCGCTTTGGTGGTCTACGCCAATGCCGATCACCGGGCGGATCATGCCACCGACGCTCCCACGCTTCGCGATACCGACAATCGCCTGCGGCCGCTGCGGCCGGGCGACCCCGACGCTCCGCTGATTACCGGCGGCACCGAGGCGGCGCGCGTGATCGAGGCCCTCGCGCCGCGCCCCGAGGACGTCGTGGTCCCCAAGCATCGCTGGAGCGCATTCCACGGGACCTATCTCGACCTCCTTCTGCGCGCAAAGCGCGTCGACACGATCATCCTCACGGGCGCCTCGACCGACGTGGGCATCACCTCGACCGCCTTCGCGGCGCGCGACTTCGACTATAACCTCGTCATCGCGTCGGATGCATGCACTTCGCCGGAGCAGGACAACCACGACCAGCTCATGCGCCGCATCTTTCCGCGCATGTCGCGCGTGCGCACGACCGCGCAAATCCTCGCAATGCTGGGGTAAGGAGTACCGATTCGGGAAGGACAACTGGTGCCGGGAGGGGGAATCGAACCCCCATGGTGTCGCCACCGCGGGATTTTGAGTCCCGTGCGTCTACCAATTCCGCCATCCCGGCGCGGATGAGCCGAAATTATAGTCGACCGCGAACCTATAATCCCGGCGTGCGCCTCTCCGATTTCGATTACCCGCTTCCTCCCGAGCTCGTCGCGCAGCATCCGGCGGGGGAGAGGACCGCGAGCCGGCTGTTGCACGCCGACGGCGCGACGGGTGCGATCGAAGACCTCGCCTTTCCCGACATCGTCTCGCTCGTGAACGCGCTCGACGTGTTGGTGGTGAACGACACGCGCGTCATCAAGGCGCGCCTGCACGCTCGCAAGGATACGGGCGGTGAAGCCGAGATCCTCGTCGAACGGGTGCTGGAGGCCGATCGCATCCTGGCGCAGGTGCGCTCGAGCAAGCCGCTGAAGGCGGGGCGGAGGATGCAGGTGGGCAGTGCCGAGGCCGAGGTGATCGGCCGGCATGGAGATTTCTTCGAGTTGCGCTTCTTACCCTCTCCCCGGCCACTACCCTCACCCCGACCCTCTCCCAAGGGAGAGGGAGTAGCAGGGGAGGGAGGAACCGTCCTCGACATCCTGGAAAGGCACGGCGAGGTTCCATTGCCGCCCTACATCACCCATATTCCCAAGCCGGAGGACGAGGCGCGCTACCAGACGGTGTATGCGCGAGTGCCCGGCGCGGTGGCCGCGCCCACGGCAGGGATGCATTTCGACGACGCGCTGCTCGCGAGGATCCGCGCCAAGGGTGTCGAGGTTGCCTTCGTCACGCTGCACGTCGGCGCGGGCACGTTCCAGCCGGTACGCGTCGACGACGTCTCGAAGCATGTCATGCACTCCGAGTGGTACAACGTGCCCGAAGCCACGGTCGAGGCGATCGCCAGGGCGAGGGCGAGGAGCGGGCGCGTGATCGCGGTGGGCACGACGGCCCTGCGCGCGCTCGAGTCGGCCGCGGCGGGGGGTGAGCTGCGCGCCGGGACCGGCGAGACGCGGCTCTTCATCGTTCCGGGATATCGCTTTCGCGTGGTCGAACGGCTCGTCACCAATTTCCACCTTCCGAAATCGACGCTGCTGATGCTCGTTGCCGCGTTCGCCGGCACCCAGAACATTCGCCGCGTCTATGCCCACGCGGTGGCGAAGCGCTATCGCTTCTTCAGCTACGGCGACGCGATGTTCCTCGAAAGAATATGAGGGTCAGACTCCAAGAGAAAACCGGGGACAGACCCCTATTTCCGCGGAGTTGACTCCGTCAACGGAAATGGGGGTCTGTCCCCGGTTTTCTCGTCTGACCCTCATATTCAGTAGTAGTGGCTGTGGATGCGGTGGCGCAGCTCGGAGACGTGCTCCTCGGGCGAGGTGAGATCGAGCCGGGGCTCGAGCGGCACGGCCGCGAGCGACACGCGCTCGAAGCGATCGGCGGCGTCGTGAAGCAGGGTGCCGAGCCAGCGCAATCCGTCCGCGTACCAGGAATCGATCGTCATGTTCGCCTCAATGGGAGTCGTTGGCGGCGGGGTCGCCTTCGGCCAGCGAGATCCACGCGCAATCGAGCGCCTGGATGAGCGTGCGGCCGGGACGCGCGACGATGAGCGTGTCGCCGGGACCCACGATGTGGTCATCGGGGTTGCCTTCCTCCGTGACCCACACCGTGCCGCGGCGCGCGAGGATGCGCAGCCCTTCGGCGTCGTCGAGGGTCAGGACCTGCCCCGCGGAGAGCGCGAGGAGCGGGGCTTTCACATTGAGTTGCATGGTGCCTCCTTGCTGTATGATGGGGATGCATGCAAAATGGCTTTCACAGCGCTTCCCCGACGTGCAAAGTCTCCTCTCCATGGTAGGCACCCGCAAACGAAAACGGCGCATCCGATGCATGAGCGTGACGCATGCCTAAGTCGGCCCGCCCGCTGCCCCCGCTCGACCTGCTGCGCGGCTTCGAGGCCGCCGCGAGGCACTTGAGCTTCACGCGCGCGGCGGGCGAGCTTTTCCTCACCCAATCGGCGGTGAGCCGGCAGATCCAGGCGCTCGAAGCGTTCGTGGGCATTGCGCTTTTCGAGCGCCGCCACAAGGCGCTCGCGCTGACCGAGGAGGGCCAGGTGTACTACCGCACCGTGGCGCAGGCGCTCGAGCAGCTGCGCGATGCCACGCGCAGGCTGCGCGAGATCCGCACCGGGCACATCCTCACGGTGACGACGACGGTGTCCTTCGCCGCGCTCTGGCTGGTGCCGCGGCTCGCGCGCTTTCGCTCCGAGCATCCGCAGGTGGACGTGCGCATCGCGGCGACGCACGAAGTGCTCGACCTCGATCGCGAGGGCATCGACGTGTCGATCCGCGATTGCGCCCTCGCCAACGTGCCTCCGGGCGCCGAGCACCTCGTGGGCGAGCACCTCGCCGCGGTGTGCAGCCCGGCGTACGCGAAGCAGGCGAAGGCGACCCGGGTGCCCCTGCGCCGCCCCGAGGATCTGCGCCACCACATTCTCCTGAACCTCCACGATCCGACCGGGCGCTGGCCGTGGCTGTCGTGGGCGGCGTGGTTCGAGGCGATGGGCGTGGCGGAAGCGACGCCGGCGGGCACGCTCACCTTCGACCAATACGACCAGGTGATCAACGCCGCGCTGCACGGGCAGGGCGTCGCGCTGGGCCGCATGACCCTCGCGAACCAGCTCATCCGCGCCAAGCGCCTGGTGGCTCCGTTCGGCCACCAGCAGCGCCTCGCGCGCGCCTTCTACGCGGTGTTCGCGAAGTCCGCTGCCGCCCGCCCCGAGGCGCGCCAGTTCGTCGACTGGCTCAAGCGCGAGGTTCGCCGCGAGGCGTAATCGAGGGTCAGACTCCGTTATTCGCGCTAGCCAGCAGCAGGTCCGTCGCCTCGGCCGTGAGCGGCGGGCTGAAGAGGAATCCCTGCATCTCGTCGCATCCCTGGGCGGTGAGCAGCTGGCGCTGCGCTTCGGTCTCCACGCCCTCGGCGATCACTTCCAGTCCCAGCCCGTGGGCGAGCTGGATGATGGCCTGCGTGATCGCCGCGTCTTCGGCGTTGGTCGTCACGTCGCGGATGAACGTGCGGTCGATCTTGAGCGCGTCGATGGGGAAGCGCTTGAGGTAGGCCAGGCTCGAGTAGCCGGTGCCGAAATCGTCCACCGCGATGCGCACGCCGAAGCTCTCGAGGCGGCGCAGCATGCGCAGTACAGGAAGGACAGAAACACTGTCCGGTGAGCGCCTGTTGTCTGCGTCTGCAGCACCGCGAACAGCGTGATCAGGGTCACGATCACCATCAGGTAGAGCTGCTTGTCGGGCGCGAAGTGGATCGCGGCCGCGCCGAGAATGCCCCACGCGAGCCCGGTGCTCGCGTAACCGATCGCGGCATATCGGGTCCAGGAGCCGAGCTCAGCTGCGGGAGGGTTGAGCCGCCGGAACGCCCGCGCGAGCGTGAGGCGGGCGGCCGAGATGGCGAGCAGGCTCGCAAGCCACGCCGCCAGGAATATGTGCGGCAGCCCGGACCACATGAAGGTAACCATCAAGGCGCCGAAAAGGCAGCCGTTCAGGAGCGCGCGCGGATAGGCGCGGAATCCGACCGCGAGCACCTCGCGCAGGATGTGGTCGGACTTCGCGGAGGTCTCGCTCATGAGAAAGGGGGCGAGGCCCCTCCCCGGACCTAGTTCAACGCTTTTTCGCGGACCGGGCTCGCCACGTGCACGCGCGAATTCGCCGAGACATGCTGGCGCAGGAACTCCATCTGGTCGGCCAGGATGCGACGGTTGGCGAGGATCAGGAACTCGGCGCGGTTGGGAATGTAGGGCGCATAGATGAGCTGCATGTGCGCCTCTTCGGGGGTGCGGCTGCCTTTCTTCTGGTTGCAGGTGCGGCAGGCCGTGACGACGTTCATCCAATGGTCCCTCCCGCCGCGCGACATGGGCAGGATGTGATCGCAGGTGAGCCGGAAGGGCGAGAAGTTGCCCCCGCAGAACGCGCAGATGAACCGGTCGCGGTTGAAGAGCTCGCGGTTGTTCAATGGCGGTACCTGGTTGAACCCCTTGATCGCGAGGGCCTTGCCGCGAATCGCGATGATCGAATTGGCGGTGATGCTCGAGCGTTCCCCGGTGCGGTGGCTATGCCCGCCGAAGACCGTGAACGCCTCGCTTCCCGTTTCCCAAGCTACACGCTCCTTGGCGTAATACCAAACGGCCTGCTGCCAGGTGACCCAGCGGTGGGGAACGCCGTGTTGGTCGAGCGTCAGGATGAGGGGGAGGCTTCTCACCGTTGTCTTTGGGCCGTTTTTGCGTGCTAAAACGCGAACTTGGATAATGGTGTTCAGAACCTGGGATAAATTTACCACAGTAGGACACATGCCATGAACCTGGACCGGGTGACGGCGGGCCGCGACCTCGCCAACGATTTCAACGTAATCATCGAGATCCCGATGAATGCGGACCCCATCAAGTACGAAATCGACAAGGCGACGGGGGCGCTTTTCGTCGACCGGTTCGTGTCCACGGCCATGCACTACCCGTGCAACTACGGCTATGTGCCCAACACCCTGTCCGGCGACGGGGATCCGGTGGACGTGCTGGTGCTCACTCCGTTCGCGCTGATGCCGGGCGTCGTGGTGCGCTGCCGGCCGATCGGGCTGCTCAAGATGTCCGACGAGGCCGGCGAGGATACCAAGCTCCTCGCCGTGCCGATCGACAAGCTGACGCCGCTTTATCGGCGCATACAGACCGCGCGCGACCTGCCCGAGCAAACGCTTACGCAGATCGCGCACTTCTTCGCGCACTACAAGGACCTCGAGCCGGGCAAGTGGGTGAAGGTCGAGGGCTGGGGAAGCCCCGAGGAGGCGAGGAAGGAGATCGCCGACGGGGTGAAGCGATTCGAGAAAGGGAAGGCGAAGAAAAAGTAGCTAGTCCACCGGCGTGGCCGCCGCCATCTCGCTCTCGGGCTTGCGCAGCCCCAGCCACGCGAGCAGCGCCAACGCAATGCCGATGAGGACCATGCCCAGGATCTCCAGCGGCGGCGGGCGCTCGCCCAGCTGGATCGCCGAGCTCAGCACCGCGATCACCGGGATGCCGAGCGCATTCAAGCCCGCGATGCCCGCGGGCGTGTGCGAGAGGACGTAGGTCCACAGCCACCATCCGGCCGCGGTGGCGAGCACCGTCGAGAAGGCGAGCGCCCACGCGAACTCGAAGTTCCAGCGGATCGGTTCGTGCGGATAGGTGAGCGCGAGGAGTGCGAGCCAGAGAAAGCCGACGAGGAGCTGCCACGCGGTGAAAAGGAGCGGATCGGCGCCCGCCGTCGGCCATTTCTTCGACAGGACCGCGGAGATCGCCCACACCGCTCCCGCGATCACCGCCAGCACGCTGCCCGCGAGGCTCGTGAGGTCCCACGGCGCCACGATCAGGATCAACCCCGCGAAGGCGAGGGCGACCGCGAGCCATTGCGCCGAGCGCATGCGCTCGTGGATGAGGAAGTGCGCGAAGACGATCATCCAGAAAGGCATGGTGAAAACGAGCACCGAGGTCTTCCCGGGGCCGGCCACGAGCAGCGCGAAGTGCGCCAGCGCGACGAAGCAGGCCACTTGCAAGGTGCCGAGCAGGATCGCCATGCGGTAGCGCGACAGGGCGAGCGGCCGGCGCTGCATCTTCACCAGCGCGAAGAGGAGGATCGCCCCCATTCCCACGCGCAGCGCGGCGAAATCGAACGGGTGCGCATGGCGCAACCCGATCTTCATCGCGATCCACGAATAGCCCCAGATGATCACCATCGCCACCAAAGCCGCGATGGGCGCGGTCGCAGCCTTGCTCACGAAGCGTTCACGAGCTCGGGATGCTGGCGGATCTCCAGTCGCGGGCCGTCGGGCGCTTTCCAGCGCAGGTCCTTCTTCGCGAGGCTTTCGATCTGCGCTACCACCAACGCATCGAAACCCCCGTCGGGATCGGCCGCGACGTTCACGATCATGCCCGCGGCCTGGTCGCCGAACGCCTCGCTGTAGACGCTGTCGCCGGGCGCGGGGCGTTCATTTCCTTCGAGATGGGCGAGCGCCATGCGGCGCTTGAGGCCGCCGCGGTACTGCATGCGCGCGACGATCTCCTGCCCGGGGTAGCAGCCCTTCTTGAAGCTCACGCCGCCGATCAGGTCGAAGTTCGCCATCTGCGGCACGAACGCTTCCTGCGTGGCGGCGACGATGGTGGGAACGCCGGCGTGGATCGAGGCCCACTCCCACGCGTCGGCGCCGGCTTGGCTCGCGTTCTTCGAGAACAATTCCCGCAAGGCGGGCGCGGCCGCGGGCGCCGCGAACACCGCGAAGCGTCCCGCGTCGAGCGAGACGCAGATCGCGCCGTCCTTTTCCAGGGCCCGCATCGGTTGCGGCGCGATGCCCCAATGGCGCGCGACGATCGCGGCGGCTCCGGGGCCCGCGATTCCAAGGCGCGCGAAAAGCTCCGATACGTCCTGGATCTTCACCTTCGATCGCAACACGAACATCGCGAGGCGCTTGGCGAAGGCGCTCGCGATTTCCGCGGGAAGCATGAGCAGGTAGCCTTCGGCGCGGCGTAGCAGCAGGAAGGTCGCGAGCAGCCGCCCCTTTGGAGAGCACCAGCCGTCCCATTGCGCTTCCCCGACGCCGAGCGCTTGCACGTCGTTGGTGAATTGCCCATGGAGGAACGCAGTGGCGTCGTCTCCCGTAACCGCGATGAGCGCGTTATGGGAAAGATCGGCGACGAAGTCGGACGGCATGGAGGTCACGTGGGAGCGGCTCAACCGGAACTCAAGTATAGCGAGGCCCCGCTCGCGCTCGTCCTCGCGCCTTCCCGTGCGGCTTCGATCGGCTTGGCCGCGATGGTTGCCGCGACCCTCGCCGTGCTCTGGGTCACGCCGGGGAGCGCGGCGCTGCGCGTTCTCGCGGCGACCGGGATCGTCTGCGGCGGGCTGGAGGCGCTCCACGCCATCGCGCTTCACCGGGGGCGCCGGGGCGCGCGCGCCATCCACGTGAGCCGCGGCGGCGCGATCGAAGTGCTGAACGGTGCCGGCGGCGTCCGATCGGGAGAGCTTCGCGACGGCTCGTTCGTCGCGCCGTGGCTCACGATCGTGCGCTGGCGCCCGCGCGCCGCGCGCTTCGACCGCACCCTCCTCATCCTTCCCGACATGCTGCCGCGCGATGACTTCAGGCGCCTGCGCGTGCTGCTGCGTTGGTCCTAAACCGGGGACAGACCCCAGTTTTCCGGAGAGAGGAACAGATGGCACGTCGCGCTCGGCTAAGACTCGCAGGACTTCCACTTCACGTCATCCAACGCGGAAACAACAAGTCAGACTGTTTTTTCCACGAGCGAGACTATCTCCTCTTTCTCCACCTGCTCGAGGAGTTGGGAAGCCTGTTCGAATGCTCCGTACACACCTACGTGCTGATGACCAACCACGTACACCTTCTCGTGACTCCCGAACGGCCCGAGGGCATCTCCCAGATGATGAAGAATCTCGGGCGGCGCTACGTTCAGTACATCAATCGGGCATACAAGCGCACGGGCTGTCTCTGGGAGGGGCGCTTTCGATCCAGCATCGTCGATTCGGAGGAGTACCTAATGCGCTGCTATCGGTACATCGAGCTCAATCCTGTTCGAGCGGGAATCGTCCGGCATCCAGCGCAATACGCGTGGTCGAGCTATCACGCCAACGCGCTCGGGCGTTCTTCCAATATCGTCGTGCCCCATGCGCAATACCTGGCGCTTGCCAATTCCGAAGCCGGGCGCAGGCTCCGCTATTCCGAATTGGTAGACAGCGCGCTGAGCAGCCAGGAGCTCGAGGAGATCAGGGCGGCGGCGAGGGGAGGATATGCCTTGGGCCCCCGCGGTTTCGTGAGCGGAATTGAATCGGCGCTCGGAAGGCGCGCGACTGCGAAACCGTGCGGCCGTCCCAAGAAACAGAGATAGCCGTGCCGTTCTTCCAGGCGGGAAATCGGGGTCTGTCCCCGTATAATTCGGAAAATTCCCTCGGAGAGATTCCCTTGAAGGCACGTTCATCGCTTTTCGCGGCCATCGCGGCGTCACTCGCGCTCGGCGCGCACGCGCAAGCCCTGCAGTACCCGCAGGCCGAAAAGAAATCGGTCACCGATTCGTTCCACGGCAAGCAGGTGACCGAGGATTACCGCTGGCTCGAGAACGGCAAGGATCCGGCGGTGCGCGAGTGGAGCCTCGCGCAGCTGAAGGTGACGCGGGGCGTGCTCGACGCGCTGCCCTCGCTGCCGCCGCTCAAGGCGCGGCTGAAGGACTTGTACGGCACCGCGCCGGTGCGCTATTTCGAATTCTTCCAGCGCGGGGCGTTCTTCGCGATGAAACGCCAGCCGCCCAGGAACCAGCCGTTCCTGGTGGTGATGAAATCGGCGGGGGACGTGGCCTCGGAGCGCGTGCTCCTCGACCCCAACGCGCTCGATGCGAAAGGCACCACCGCGATCGACTGGTACTTTCCGTCGCTCGACGGCAAGTACGTCGCCGTCAGCCTGTCGGAAAACGGCAGCGAGGACGGCTCGGTGCACGTGATCGAGACGGCCACCGGCAAGCGCCTTGCCGACGTCGTGCCGCGCGCCCAGTATCCGACCGGCGGCGGAAGCCTCGCCTGGGACGAGAAGGCCACCGGCTTCTACTACACGCGCTACCCGCAGGGCAGCGAACGCCCCGCCGAGGACGCGAACTTCTACCAGCAGGTCTACTTCCACAAGCTCGGGACGCCGCCCGGCGCCGACACCTACGTGATCGGCAAGGAGTTCCCGCGCATCGCCGAGACCGCGCTCAGCTCCACGCGCGACGGCCGCTATGTGCTGGCGGCCGTGGCGAACGGCGATGGCGGCGAGTATGCGTTCTACCTGCGCAACCCCGCGGGCCGGTGGACCCGCGTCGCCGACCACGCCGACCAGGTGAAGGCGATCGAGCTCGGTTTCGACGGCAAGCTCTACCTGCTGTCGCGCAAGGGCGCGCCGCGCGGAAAGGTGTTGACGCTTCCCATGGACAAGCCCGGCCTCGCGGCCGCGCGCGTGGTGGTGCCCGAAAGCGATGCGACCATCGAAGCGATGGAGCCCGCGGCGAGCCGGCTCTATGTTGACTACATGGTGGGCGGGCCGTCCGAAGTGCGTGTCTTCGATCTCTCCGGCAAGCGGCTGCAGGTGCTGCCGACCGAGCCCGTGTCGAGCAACTCGCTGGGCGCGCGCTTGGGCGGCGACGAGATTCTCGTCGGCAGCCAGAGCTATCTCAGGGCCTTCGCCTGGTACCTCTATTCGCCCAAGTCGAATCGATTGGTCAAGACCGCGCTGGCGGGCGAATCGAAGGTCAAGTTCGACGATGCCGAAGTGGTGCGCGAGATGGCGGTGTCGAAGGACGGCACCAAGGTCCCGGTGAACATCCTGATGAAGAGGGGCACGCAGCGCGACGGTTCGAATCCCGTCCTGCTGTACGGCTATGGCGGCTACGGGGTGAACGAGACGCCGCGCTTCTCGCTGTCCAACCGCGTGTGGCTCGACCACGGCGGCATCTTTGCCGCCGTGAACCTGCGCGGTGGCGGCGAATTCGGCGAGGAATGGCATTTGGCCGGCAACCTCACGCGCAAGCAGAATGTGTTCGACGACATGATCGCGGCCGCGGAGCACATGATCGCGCGCGGCTACACGCGGCCCGACAAGCTCGCGGCACTCGGCGGCAGCAACGGCGGGCTGCTGATGGGTGCCATCGCCACTCAGCGGCCGGACCTTTTCAAGGCCGTGGTGAGCGCGGTCGGCCTCTACGACATGCTGCGCGTGGAGCTCACGCCCAACGGCTCATTCAACGTGACCGAGTTCGGAACGGTGAAGGACCCCGCGCAGTTCAAGGCGTTGCTCGCGTACTCGCCGTACCACAACGTGAAGGACGGCACGGCCTACCCCGCGATCCTGCTCACCACGGGCGAGAACGACGGCCGCGTCGATCCGTACAACTCCCGCAAGATGGCCGCGCGGCTGCAGGCGGCCAACCCGAACGGGCGCCCGGTGCTGCTGCGCGTGAGCATGGACACGGGCCACGGCATCGGCACGAGCCTGGAGAAGCGCGTCGAGGAGACGGCCGACGAGTTCGCGTTCCTCATGAGCCAGCTCGGCATGAAGTAGCGTGCCGCTGCTCCAGCTCTCCGAAGTCTGCCTTGCCTATGGTCATGTGCCCCTCCTCGATCATGCCGACCTGGTGGTCGAGGCGGGGGACCGCATCGGGCTCATCGGCCGAAACGGCACCGGCAAGACCAGCCTGCTGAGGCTCATCGACGGCGTCACGCGTCCCGATGGCGGGAAGGCGTGGCTCTCCCCCGGCGCCAAGCTCGCAAGCGTCGCGCAGGAACCGTCGTTCGCGCCGGGGCTTACCGTGTTCCAGGCGGTCGCCGAGGGTGTGGGCGAGGGCACCAAGCTCCTCCTCGATTACCACGCCGCCACCCAGAGCGGCGACCTCGAGCGCGCTCACGCGTTGCAAGAAATGCTCGAGTC
>JBGOST010000007.1:0-15323 GCA_041476125.1 Usitatibacter sp.
CTCACCTGGGGAGCGCGGAGGCGGCCGCGGGGGATTCGATCACCCCGCTACCTCCCGCGGGCGTGGATGCGGGCGCCTTCTATGATCTCGTCGACGCCCGCCGCAATGGATTCGCCGAGAACCTCCTCGCGATCGACAAGGCCGCCAACAACACGAGCGTCGTCTTCGCCCTCGAGTGGCGCGGGCTGCGCCTGCTGTTCGCGGGAGACGCGGAGCAGAAGAGCTGGAAGATGATGAAATCGAAGGGAGTGCTCAAGCCGGCGGATTTCCTCAAGGTGAGCCACCACGGCAGCGAGAACGGAACGCCCCCCGATGAGCTGATCGAATCCTTCATGCCCAAGGCGGTCGACAAGGCGAAGCGCAAGGCATTCATCTCCACCTGGACCGAGACCTATGGAGGGATCCCGGACCCGGCGACCAACGAACGCCTTTCCGCCCGCTGCGTGCTGTGCTCCATGCTCGACGACCCGGGCGTTCCCTACATCGACGCCGTCCTTCCCTGATCAGCTGAAGCCTTTGGGAGCGTCCTTCACCTTCGCCACATCGACGGCGAGCTTGATCGTCTGGCGTTTCTCGCCGGCGCCCGGCGTGGCGACGACGGCGCCGACGAACGAGCCTTCCTCGCAAGGCACCTCCGCGCGCGCCTCCCCCACGCCCTGCACGTCACGTATGAGGTACGGCACGGGATAGGTGTTGTGCAGGAGGAAGAACACCGTCCCCGTGAAAGGCGCGCCATCCGCGCGCTTGACCACGAAGGAAGCGATGAAGCGATCCTCGACGAGCTTGTCCTCGTTCGGGCGCACCGTGGCCTCGAGAACGAAGCCATCCGCTTTCTCCGGCGCGAAACCCTTGTAGGGATCGTCGGTCCAGCTTTGCGCGGAGGCCAGTCGTGCCTTTACGTCTTCGATCGTAGTCTCGTCCACTCCCGCATCCTTCATCCGGATGGCCATCGTTTGCAGGACCGCGCCCCGGATCTGGAAGAGCTGCGTCTTGAAGTCGGAGACCTGCTTTTCGATGCGGCGCAGGGATTCGTTGTCGGACCATTCCTTCGGCAGGTACCTGCGAGCCCACAGGTACAGATGCAGGAACCCGGCGATCGCAAATGGGAGGACGAGCAGCGCGCCTTGCGGCACGCTGGCCTGGGCCGGGGAGATCGCGTCCGCCAGCGCCTGGAACTGCGATCCCGACCATTCCATGATCTGCTGCAGGTTGACGAGCGTGGCGCCGACGATCATGGTCATCAGCCAATCGACGATCCTTTCCAGGTTCGTGCTTGGCCTGAGGCTTTTGTCGTTGGCTGCGCCCTTGTCGAGCTTGCGGAGATCTTCCGCGCTCGACACCGCGGTGGGCTCGGTATAGCGCGGAAAGCCGAAGAGGAAACCGAACAGGCCGCCGAGGGCATAGCCGAGGGCGGAACCGAGAAGGGCCAGGACCAGGCCGCTGTATTCGGATTGCGAGTAGCCGAAGATCGCGCTCAGCGAGAAGCCGAAGACATCGATCCAGAAAATGGCCTGGATGAAGCGCCAGGTGTATTGGCGTTCGTCCTTGGCTTCGCCGTCGTCTTGTGCCATGGGTCCCCCCTTCCTTCTAAAGGCCGTATCCGACGCGGAAACTCACCGCGGTCTGCACCTTGTAGGGTTGATTCGTGATGGGGTCCGCGCCAACCGTCCGGGTGATGCCGAGGGAAGGCTTCCACGGATTGTCCGGGCTGTCGTACAGCGCGTAGCTGAGCGTGCCCTCGTAGAACCGGTTGGTCAGCTTCGTGAATCCGCCCGTCGCCGTCGTGTCCTTCGCGACCTGCGCGGTGAGCTCGAGCTGGGCCTTGCGCAGCCAATCGAACTTCGGCGTCACCGCGCCGACGGATGCGATCGCATAGGCGTAGGCGTACGGCCCGCCATAGCGGCCGACGGGGTTGCCCTCCGCCGCGTGCCGCACGTCCCGCAGGTAGTAGCCCACCCTCGGAAAGACCTTTACGAAAGAACGTTTCGAGGAATCCGAATCCGAACCGAACCATTTGAGATGGTTCGTGACCAGGTCGGCCTGAACGCGGTAGAGCCCGCCTCGCGCCCGCTTCACCCGGTCGTCCTCCGCGGAAGCGAAGATCCCCACCGGAACGGTCGTGTGCTCGGCCGCCTGGATCAGGCTGCGCAATCCCGCGGTCAGCGCCCGGGTATCCGACTTCTTGCTGGCGAGCGTGTCCTTGGCGATCGAAGCGGTCATGGTCGCGCTCGTGGTGAGCCCCTCCCGGGACAACTGGCTGATGGCCATGTCCACGGTCGCGGCGACGTTCCAGATCTGCGACGCGTCCTTGCCCGAGGGGCGCGTGTAGACAAACTCGGCCGGCTTGTCGAGCTCCTTCAGCGACTTCGTGAGCTTCAGGGGAAGCGGCTGATCGTCGGCGGCGCACTCCCAGGCGGCGAGCATCATCCCCGCAAGGACCACGTGGACACAATGGCGGCGAGCGCCGCTCACGGCGTCGCCCTCTTGAGAACCTCCTTCACGATGTCCTGCATTTTCTTCTTCAGGAAGCCGATCGCCTCATTGCCCGAGACGAGCGGACCCTTGCCGGGCATGCGGTAGATGATCGAGTTGTACTTGTTGGCGTAGGTCTCGGCTTCCTGGGAAAGAATGCCGACATCGCCGAGCTTCACGCCCTTGGCGTACGCGCTCTTCAGCTCGTCCAGCGTCAGCGGAGAATCGGCGTCCCAGTAGGCGAGCAGCTCGTCGCGAATCGATTCCTCCGTCGGCGGCGTGGCCGCGACTCCCAAGCGAAGACCCCGCTTCGCACCCGCCTTTTTTCTTGACCGCTTGCCCATCTTCTCCCCCTCTCGATGGTTGTCGTTTGGCCGCGATTGCCGGACCACTGTACTGGCCTTCGCCGCTTTCAACTCCTACCCGCGCGAGTAGGGGTTGCGTCTTGATTTCGGCTGCCCTGAGAGTATTTTGGGTCGCTCGACCCGAGCAAGGATGGAATGGAGGCAGCCATGCCCAAGCGGAAAATAACCGTGCCCAAACGGAAAATATTCATTCCCGCGGAGTCGCCCGCCGCAGCGCCTGCGGTGGATGCGAGATTCCCCACGGTCCTCGGGCCGTTCACTCCGGTTGCGCTCAAAGCGCCTCCCAGTGACGACAAGAGGTTCGATCCGATCAAATGGCTGCAGCGCACCGCCATGAAGTGGGTCTACATCGCGCGCAACCGGCGGCGTTGGAATGGCGTGGAGTCGCTTACCGACGAGCAGGCCAAGAGCGCCAAGGAAGTGGCCGGAAGCATGGGCTTCGGTTACTCCAACCTCCTCGAGCTGGCGCGCGCGCGGCTGATCCAGGTCTCGATTCCCTACAGCAAGGAGGCCGTGGGCTGGGAGAGCCGCATCTTTCCGTGGGAATTCTTCCTGAGCATCGCCACACGGGAGCTGAGAGGCGCGACGACCCCGTTGACGGTCCTGCGGCAACTGAAGCGCGGCGACTCTCCGGCGAGGCCCTTCGTCGCGTCCCCGAAGAAGGTCTTGTATGTCGAATGCGCTCCGGGGAAGCTCAAGTCCCTTTACAGCTTCGACTCCGAACGCGCGCTCGTCCACGCGAACTTGTTTCCCGACTCCAAGTCCGGCGGACGCGCGGCGCGCGGGCTGGAGTGGATCGAGCTCATCGACCCTACTCGGGAGCAGCTCAAAAGCGAGATCCGCGCGAAGCGCCCGGACATCGTGCATTTCGCGGGGTTCGACACGCATCAGGGATACCAGCTGCTCGAGCTCGATGCCGGCGACATAATGGATGGGGTCCTGATACGCGACGATTTGACGGAGTCGGGATTTGCCGTCGTAGGCGCGGAAGAGCTCGGCAAAATCCTCACGCTCGAAGGCAAGCACCGGCCGTTGCTCGTGAGCTGCTCCATGTGGAACTCGGCCGCTCGCATCGCCGCCCTGATGGTCGCGGAGGGCGCGCGCGCCGCCATCGGATTCCAGGACACCTTCGACGACGGCCTGGCGGAATTCTTCTTCGCCGCCTTCTATCGGCGCTATAGAACGGCGGACTGGGATCTGCGCGACGCCTTCACCTCGGCGTGGGAACGCGTGCGCCAGCAGCCGTCCGGCCTGGTGGGGACCGGCCTCGTGTTGTGGAGCGAGGCTCCGCTCGTTGGCCTGAGGGTCACGACCGCGGCGGCGGACAAGCACCGCGAGGCTTCGCTGAAAGGCAAGCTCGAGGCGGAGTCCAGTAAAGTCCTCGATTCGAAGAGCGTCAAGGTCGATCAGCTCGAGGACTACATCTCCCTCGACATCAAGCGCATCGACGAGATGAACTACTCGCTGCTGCACAACAAGCAGCCGCTCTTCGAGCGCTTCAAGATCCTGAAGAAGACGCCGCGGCGCCTCGTCGGGATCGAGGTCTTCGTCGAGCTTTCCGCCGGCGAGGGAGGAGCGATCTTCCGCCAGAGGATCGACCTCAAGGACGAAAAGGCCGATCTGAAGAGGGCGATCGACATTCCCCTCACAGCACCGTTACTTCGCGCGATCCGCGAGACGGTGGTGAGCAGCCTCTTCGTCGAGGTGAAGTGGGGCGATCACGTGCTGCTGCGCGAGACCAAGCGGGTGCGCCTGTTGCCGGCGGACCAGTGGTGCTTCGCCGACAAGGACAAGACCTTCATCTGGCTTCCGTCCTTCGTGCTGCCGCGCGACGCCGCGGTGCGAAGCCTCCTGGAACGCGCGCAGCGATACGTGCGGGTGTTGCGCGACGATCCCACGGCCGGGTTCGAGGGCTACCAGGCGATCGACGCGGAGCGCGACGACCCCACGGAGGATATCGACCTCCAGGTGCAGGCGATCTGGTCTGCGATCGTTCACGAGTGGCAGCTCGCGTACACCAATCCGCCCCCCACGTACTCGCGCGGGCTCGAGTCGCAGCGGCTTCGCACGCCCAGCGCGATCCTTCGCGAGCGCTTCGGCACTTGCATCGACACTTCGTTGCTGTTCGCCGCATGCCTGGAAATGATCGACGTGTACCCCGTCATCTTCATGCTGGATGACCATGCCTTTCCCGGGTACTGGCGCAGCGACGAGGACCACGACGCGTTCCTGCAAATGAGCAACAAGTGGGTGTCCGACATGAGTTTGTCGGACCTCGGTGAATCCCAGGCCGGCGAGGCGCAGGAGCGCGGCTGGGTTCTCGACAAGGGCGCGTTCGCCGAGATCCTGAGGCAGATCGACGAGGGCAAGCTCGTGCCCGTCGAGTCCACGATGTTGACCGAAGGCAGCGGCTTCTGGCCCGCCATCGAGGCGGCGCGCGAAGACAACTTCGACAAGAAGAAATTCCATTCGATGCTCGATATCGGGCGCTCTCGAAGCGCCGGGGTGACTCCATTGCCTATTTGGGAGGAACGCTGATGGCCTCGAATCTCGACACCAGGGATCAGGTCCTTGCCGACGCGCTCGATGACATCGAAAAGAAGTTGCCCATGGCCCTCGAGGCTGCGCCGCCGCTGAAATCCGAGACCATTGCCGACAAGCGTCGCCGGCGCGGGCAACCTCCGGCGAGCCGGCTCGCAACGGTTTCGCTGGTGCGCTCCGACGGCGTGCTGCGCTGGATCTACCAGCGCCCTCCGAGCCGGATGGGTCCGCGACGCCGGAGCATTCGCGCCGCCCGCCTCGTGGCGGCGACCGTCGTGAAGGAGTTCAGCTTCATGGAGGTCGAGCCGAACCAGGTCGTCGAGCAGCTCGTCAACCTCGATCGCAAGCTCACGCCGAACCAGGGGATGAGACGCTGGGAGAAAGACCAGCTCAAGAAGGTGACCGGCGCGCTCGGCGCGGGCAACGCGCTTCTCTTCATCCACGGCACGTTTTCCAAGAGCGAGGTGTTCTTCGGCGAGCTGAAGGCGACGCCGGAGGGCCGCGACTTCCTCGACAAGGCGTCGAGCGCGTACAAGCACATCCTCACCTTCGACCACCCCACGCTTTCGGTCAGCCCGATCCTCAACGCGCTCGACCTCGAGGAGGCACTCGAGGGTTTCCGCGGCAGGCTGGACATCATCTGCCACAGCCGCGGCGGGTTGGTTGCGGCCTGGTGGCTGCGCACCGGCGAACGCAAGGTCGATCGCGTTGTGTGCGTGGGCTCGCCGCTCGAGGGCACGAGCCTCGCGGCCCCGGCACGACTCAAGCAGTCCCTGGACTACTTCTCCAACGCGGCGGGGGCCATCAGCACGGGAGCACAAACCGTGGGTGCATTCGTCCCTCCGATCGCCCCGATCATGGAAATGGCCGCCGGCCTCATGGCCGTCATCGGCGGCATCCTCACGTTCGGAGCGCGCACGCCTCTCGTCGACGCCGGCATCGCCATCGTTCCGGGCCTGGTCGCGCAGTCGCGTGTGTCCAACAACCAGGAGCTCTTTCGCCTGCAGCGGGAGCCGTGGCCTTCGCAGCCGGAAATCTACGCGGTGCGCTCCGACTTCGAGCCGGGCGATCCGGATGCGCCGATCTGGCAGTTCTGGAAGCGCTGGAACCGGCCTTTGATGGGCATCGTGGACAGCTTCGCCGATCGGATCTTCCAGGTGCCCAATGACCTCGTGGTGGACGACGAGTGCATGGTGCGGGCCGGCGCGCCGTTGCCGAGCGCGCGGATCTTCTCCTACCCGGCCAACGATCGCGTTCACCACTGCAATTACTTCGCACAAGCGGACACCGCGAAGAAAATGAAAACGTGGCTCAAGCTCTGAGCCATAGCACGTCCCTCGCTTATCCCGCAAAATAGAGGGATGCCCAACGATACCAAGACGCCCGAAAGCGCCCACCTCACAAACTTCATCCGTCAGCACATCGAGAAGGACCTCGCGCAGGGGAAGTACGGGCAGCGCCGCTGGGGCGGCGGGCCCGGCCCGTTGTCGAAGCACAAGGACGCGCCGAGCGACCCCGCGAAGATCCGCACGCGCTTTCCGCCCGAGCCCAACGGGTACCTGCACATCGGCCACGCGAAGTCGATCTGCCTCAATTTCGGATTGGCGGAGGAGTACGGCGGCGTCTGCCACATGCGCTTCGACGACACCAATCCGGAGAAGGAGGAGCAGGAGTACGTCGACGCGATCCTCGACTCGGTGCATTGGCTGGGCTACCACTGGGGCAAGGACGACGAGAACCTCTATCACGCCTCCGACTATTTCGACTGGATGTACGAGTTCGCCGAGAAGCTGATCGAGCACGGCGACGCGTATGTCGATTCGCAGACGGCGGATGAGTTGCGCGCCACGCGCGGCTCGTTGACCGAGCACGGCCTGGAGTCGCCTTTTCGCACGCGGTCCGTTGAAGACAACCTCCGGCTCTTCCGCGCGATGCGCGATGGCAGGCACCCCGACGGCGCGCACGTGCTGCGCGCGAAGATCGACATGAAGTCGCCCAACATCAACATGCGCGACCCGGCGATCTACCGCATCAAGAACGCCGAGCACCACCGCACCGGCGACAAGTGGCACATCTATCCGATGTACACCTACGCGCACCCGATTGAAGATGCGCTCGAAAACATAACCCACTCTCTCTGCACTCTCGAATTCGAAGACCAACGCCCCTTCTACGATTGGGTTCTCGAGAAGATCGCTTCCTTTGGTCTGCTGCAAAGACCTCTTCCACAGCAAATCGAATTCTCTCGCCTCAACTTGACCTATACGGTCATGAGCAAACGCCTTCTCATCCAACTGGTGAAAGAAGGACATGTAGACGGATGGGACGACCCCCGCATGCCGACACTCGTGGGCGTTCGCCGTCGCGGCTTCACGCCGGAGGGCATTCGGCTCTTCATGGACCGCGTGGGAGTTTCGAAATCCGACTCGGTGATCGACTACTCGCTGCTCGAGGACTGCCAGCGGGAAGTGCTGAACGAGGCCGCGCCAAGACGCATCGCAGTGCTCGATCCGTTGAAGCTCGTGATCGACAACTGGCCCAAAGGACACGTCGAGGAATGTTTCGCGCCCAACCATCCGCAGAAGCCGGACTGGGGGAAGCGTTCGCTACCGATGACCGGCGATCTTTGGATCGAGCGCGAAGACTTCATGGAGGCGCCGACGAAAGGCTACTTCCGGCTATATCCGGGGAATTCAGTGCGGCTGAAATACGGATTCGTGATGAGATGTACTGGCTACTCAAAGGACGAGAAGACGGGACAGGTGACCGAAGTGCATTGCGACTACCTGCCCGAGACCAAGTCTGGCACGCCAGGAGCGGAGGCGATTAAGGCAAAGGGCGTGATCCACTGGCTTTCGGCACCTCAGGCTTGCCAGAGCGAGGTACGTCTGTACGACCGTCTCTTCGGCGTTCCCAGTCCGGGAAAGGCGACGGGTGACTATCTGAACGACGTCAATCCAAAGGCGAAGCGAGTAATTCGCGCGTACCTTGAGCCATCGCTACGCGAAGCTCAAGCGGGGCAACAATACCAATTCGAGCGCCATGGATACTTCGTGGCGGACCACAAAGATTCGAATCCGAATTCGCCCATTTTCAACCGGACCGTTACGCTTCGCGATTCCTGGGCGGCAGGCAAATCCTAGAGGTTTGTCCGCTATCGACCCGAAGCGGACCTTCGACGTGGAAAAGGCCCGAAGGGCCTTCCCGGTTCAGGCGCCTTCAACAGTCCGGTACCCAGTCCTGCCAGGTATCAGGCTGCCAATCACCAGTCGTGTAATCCCAATTCGAATTGGGACCGCAATAGCTCACCAACTAGTTCTTGATTTCGTTAAGTCGCCGCCGTCACCCGAGCCGCCTCTACCGTCACCACCAATCGGTTGCGCGTTGGTGCTGCCAGGCGCGCTCCAGCTACCCGGTACGGCCTTTACCTCAAGCTGGCCGTTCGCGTCGCACGTAATCGTAAATGATTGCTTGGCTCCGCCGCAGAAATTGACCGTCAGATTGAGCGTCCCTCCACCGACCTCGGACCAATGAAGAGCGGCCAAGGACTCTGCCGCCGCCACCTCCGCCATTGACCGGGGGGACACAAGGCGTGTAGAGCGTCATGGACGCTTGGGCACTTGCGTTTCCGCAATCCATCCCGAGGTCGCAAGCCGCCGGCGCGGAGGACCGTCTTGCGGTCGACCTGGCCATGGCCACCTCGTTGACTTGGCGCGCGCATGCCCGGATGGCCTAGCCCCTCCCGGCCAGTCTTCGCGAGTGGTCCAACTCGAGGAGCGTTAATCGCTATGGAAACTGCGGCTGCGACTTAGCCTCAGCGCGCCGCCAAGTGTCGACGTAGGCTTTCGCGGAGCCAAACAGCGGCTCCAGCTCGCTTGCCGTGACGCCGATCGTCAGCATGTCGGCAATCAGGTCGGGAAACATTCCGATATGGGCAAGCCCGTCGACGTTGAAGTCGAACGTGCGCTGGCCCGTCACCTGGCGATCGAACGTCCCGAAGCCTTCAAGCGTGAACGGATAGCGCAGGCGCGGGGTCTGCTGCTGCACGGGCCATTGCTCCTCGTCCCCGCTACAACCGTCGTCGCCGAACCGCGGACCCACGTGCTGGGCCAGACCGTTGAAATCGCTGCCAAACGCTACCGGACCTCGCATGACGTTGGTGGCATGCAGGTAGTTGAGGGCGAAGCTTTTCGACGAGTGCAGGCAATCATTCACGAAAGTCGTGCCGTCAGCGCGAAAATGTGGGTTGACCTTCTTCGTCAACTCATCCTGCGTCATCACGGACACGATACCCCCGGAGCCCCGGATGCGGTCCAGCTCCGCGCGGGTTCGCATGCGCTCGTGCCGGTTTCCGGCCTTTTCGTAAAGCGTCGAGAAGAGCCCGTGACCCACGGCGACGGGATAGCCGCCTCGAGACTCGGCGATGGCCAGCGTCCGCTGGACCGACTTGAAGGACATGTGATCGACGTCGATCATCATCCCGGCGTTCATCAGCTCCTGGATCAGGTCCTCCCCGTTCGCGGAAAGGCCCTTCGTGTTGCAGCCAGGGAATGACGGATAGACCGGGTACGGTACGTTCAGGTCGCTCTGCAGCTTGTTGACCACGGCGTTGACCGTGAATCCCGCCAACCGCATCGGCATTTCCTTCGCGACCACGAAATCGGTTTGCGCGCAGCGTTCGACCGCGTACCAACGGCCTTCGATGATGCGGTTGCCGATATTCAACATGTCCATCCAGACCGCAGTGCCTGCCAGTCCGTTGTCGAAGTCGTGCACGGGGAAGATATGCCGCGCACCCAAACCTCGATACTTGGCGATGCCTTCCTTGAAGTCGCTGCGCTTGCATGGTGAGGCGGCCTTGCAATTGAAGAGGCTGTCCGCCTCGATGCCGAGCACGACGGCCAGGTTGCCTGCCCGGATCACCTCTTCCGCCTCGTCGGGTGTTCTGACGATCCGGAACCAGTCGCCTCCCGGTTGACGATGGATCCAATCCTCGAATTCGACCGCGGCCTTGAGCTGGCGCTCGATGCCGGCCATCGAATCCTTGCAGTCCGCGGTCCTCAGCCGCTTGGACGTCGTGCAAAGCACCTCGTTGTTGACGGCGAGCATCACGATCAGCCGCAACCCTCCACGCCACGCGCGTTCGAGCCACTTGTAGTAGACCTGCTGGTGGGTGGTGCTTCGCCAGGTAGGCCATCCGTTGAAGACCGGCGCACCGAAGTTCGAGCGCGCTCCATCCCCCGTCCCGAGGCCCGCCGTGTCGTCGATCGGCCAGTGGTCGCCGTGCAGCACGACCTTTCCACATCCAGGAAGATATTTCGGGCACCGGATGGACGGCAGGTCCGTCCCCACGAATGAAACCAGGTCGAGATCGGTCGCGAAATCAGGCTGCAATGCCACGCGCACGCCGCCATCGGGGTCATAAGGGCGGCCGGCGATCACGCCGCCGCCCATCGCGAGGTGCGAGAACATGTGCACGTGCAAGTCCGCGTACCCGCGCATTGTTCCAATGGGCGGCAGCCGTTTGGTCATGTTCACCTGCGGCTCCTTCATCGGCTCGCGAAGGTCGGCACAAACGCTCGTCGATCCGAAGCAATCGCCGCTGCAGCCGGCCAGTTCCGTGAGTCCCGGAGCGCAGGCCGGATCCAGTCCGTGTTCTGCGACCGTGCAGGCTCGCTCCCCACGGCCCGAGCAATGACTGCGCTGGATGCAGATGCCACGCACTTCCACGGTGCCGTCCTCGCATGCGCGCACGAGTGGATCGGGCTTGCAAGCCGGCGTCGCCGCACGTCCGCATTCGCGCGCGCGGCATATGCCGGCGACGTCGAGAAGGCTGACGTCGCAACTCGGAATACGGACCGTGACGGCACATGCCGCCTGCCCCGCCCGTCCGCAAGGAGGGTGGACGCATCGTCCGCCGGAGGCCACCAGGCTGGGGCTTCGGCAACTCGGGAACCACTCCCATACAAGGCATTCGCGTTCGCCTTCGTCACCACAATGGGAAGACGGGCCGCATCGGCCGGCGACTTCGATCAACGCGGTATCGCAGCTCGGGAAGCGCTGAACCACGGTACAGGCCGGCTCGCCCTGCCGGCCGCAAGGCGGATGGACGCAAATGCCATTCGCGGCGACGAGCTCCACCGCACGGCAACTCGGCACGTGCTCCGGGATGCTGCACTCCCGCTCGCCTTCGTTGCCGCAAGGCGTCCGGGGCCCGCATCGGCCAGCCGCTTCCACCAGAGCCTCGTCGCAACTCGGGATGCGTTGCGCCACGGTGCAGGCCACCTGCCCATTCCTTCCGCAGGGAGGATGCACACAGCTGCCTGCAAACGCGACCAGCTCCGGGGACCTGCAACTGGGAATGTTCTCGTACACCCTGCACTCGCGCTGGCCTTCCCGCCCACACGGGGTGGGACGGCCGCAAAAGCCCCGCACCTCTATTAGCCCAACATCACAACTAGGGATGCGTTCCACCACCGAGCATGCGCGACCATCCAGCTTGCCGCAGGGCGGGTGCGTGCAGCGGTTCGCGACCGCCACCAGGTCCGGGCTCCTGCAACTGGGCACATGCTCCCAGAACCGACATTCCCGCTCTTCCTCGTTGCCGCAGGGCGTTGGACTGACACATCGCCCCCCGACTTCTCCCAGGTTGATATCGCAGCTGGGCACGCGCTCGAAGACGCTGCAGGCGCGATCGCCTTCCCTGCCGCAAGGCGGGTGCACGCAGCGGCCCGAGGATTCGACGAGGTAGGAATCGCAGCTGGGTGTGCGAACGAAGACCGAGCAGGCGGACTGCCCTTCGCCGCCGCAGGCCTGGGCGAGAGCCTCGGAAGAGGTCAAGAGCGCCAGCGCGACGAGCACCGCGCGGCCACCGCGTAGCGCCTGCATCATCGCCCCCGCTGGACCGGTGCGAATGCCTCTCGCCAGTACGGATAGAACGCCGAGATCTCCGCGTCGATCGCCGTGAAATAAGCGCGTGCGCCGAGGAGGTTCGGATGGCCAAGCGCGGCAACCCGGCACTTGGTCCGTGAGAGCCCAAGCGAACCGGGTGTTCCACCCGCGGTGGTGAGCAGGTCGTCGCGACTACAGATCTGGTTGCGCGCCTGGTTCACCTCATCGTTCGAGGTGCCTCCAGCCGGGATCAGCCAAAGCCAGGATTGCGGAGCGCCGTAGGCGTTGGCGGGCGTGAATGCAGGACAGGCGAACGAAACTCGGCCTTCGATTCGCTGGTTCACCGCTCGCGCCGAGCGGGCAAGCACGCGGGTGGCGGTGACGTAGAAGGCCTGCGCGTTCATGGCCGCCAGGCGCTGCGTGACTTCCGTGACGGCGCCACCGATGATGGCCCCGGTCACCGGATTGACGGACGGCACGCCAAGCGCCGCAGTGCCGGCCGTCACCGCGACCCCGCTTAACGCCATGAAGGCACCAATGGCGGTCAGGTCCGATGCGTTCGAGACCAACGGGTAATAGCCGAGCAGCACGATGCGGGCTCCCGGGAACCGGCCACCCACGCGCGAAAGCAGATCCATCATCGGGATGCCGCACGCAGACTCCGCGAGTCCGCCAATCTGCGCAGCATTATTCGTCGGATTCATGATGCTCGCCGCACCGACGTCGTTGATGCATCCGGCGATCAATACGAGGTCTGCCGGGGATCCGGGCGGCAAGCTCGCCGCCGCGAGCTCCACCTGTTTCACCATCGTAGGAAAGGTGTTCGGGATTTCGCCGGGGGTGGCAGCGGCCTCGTCGCTGGGCCGTGATCCGGTCGGCGGGATCACATTGGCGCCCGAGTGCGCCGCCATCACGATGTTGACCGGCATCTGGATCGCGGCACTCACGGCGTCGGCGGTTTGCGAGGAGAACTTGTGCGCGTCGGAAAGCCCCTGGCCCCACGCTACGGAGTCGCCCAGCACGACGATGTTGAAACGTCCCACCCGCACCGACACCCGCGCGTCGATTACCTTCGGGCGGGCGGGCAGCGCCTGCACCACGTATTCATGGAGACCGTCAGCCAATCCGGAATCGTCGAAACTGCGCGCGTTCGGTCCCAGCGAACCCAGCCGGCGGCCGCCGCGGGAGACGACGAAACCGGTCGCGCCCGACACGGCGTCCCACTCGAGGCGGATCGCACCGCCGTTTGCGCGAGTGGCCACCAGGCCTTTCGGAGAGATTCTCATTGCCGCAAGCGGTGAAGGCGACGCCATTCGAGGACGCGTCACCGCGACGCGGGAATCCGCGAGGACGCAGGGCGAAGCGGACACACATACACCGCCGGCTTCGACGAGATCACCGTCGCAGCTCGGTACACGCTCGGTAATGAGACAGGCACGACCGCCCTCTCGCCCACAGGGCGGATGGACGCACGACACGCCGAGCGGCCGCTCGATGAGACCGGCATCGCAGCTCGGGATACGTTCTACCAATGCGCAGGGACGTTGCCCTTCCGTGCCGCACGGCGGGTGCGCGCAACGGCCGGCAATCTCCACGAGCGTCGGATCGCAACTCGGAACTCTGACATTCACGGTGCAGGCGACTTCACCCAGCCTTCCGCAGGGTGGATGCGCGCACATTCCGTTGGTGTTGACGAGACTCGCATCACATGGGAAGGGACGCTCCCAGAAAGGACACGCGCGCTGGGTCTCGCCCCCGCACGGCGTTGCGAGGCCGCAGCGGCCCGACCTCTCGACCAACCCCACATCGCATGAAGGGATGCGTTGGCCCACAGTGCACGCGGCTTCACCCTCGCGTCCGCAGGGGGGATGCTTGCACGCGACGCCGAGGGGCTCTTCC
Source organism: Usitatibacter sp. (assembly GCA_041476125.1). Lineage (GTDB taxonomy): Bacteria > Pseudomonadota > Gammaproteobacteria > Burkholderiales > Usitatibacteraceae > Usitatibacter. Next base: position 14,169 of record JBGOST010000007.1, read on the forward strand.
ACGAGGTTGACTTCGCAGCTCGGAACGACTTCCCAGAAGATGCAGGGCCGCTGGCCCTCGCCTCCGCACGGGGTCGGCATCACGCACCGGCCATTGCCCTCTACGAGGCCCCCGTCGCAGGACGGAACCCGTTCGACGACAACGCATGCGCGCTCGCCCCCCCGGCCACATGCGGGGTGCCTGCAGCAACCGCCACTTTCCACGAGGAGCGGATCGCAGCTCGGGATCCGCTCCCAGAAATTGCAGGGACGCGCGCCTTCGCGCCCGCAGGCGCCGGGAGCGCATGCCTGCGACCAGGCAATCGGAGCAAAAGCGCATGAGGCCACCACCGCAAGCGCGGTATGCGCGACCATCTTTCGCATGAAACGGGCGCGCAGCATCAGGCGCCGAATCGGTGAGACAGAGCTCATGGGCACACTTCCTCAAGAAAAATCGCGGACGACGGGAAGTTCGACGACCGGCGGGAAGCGGGAGCGCTATCAGAAGATGGAACACGGGGGCCGCGCCGACGACCTTGTGTTCGGTGCGCACATTAACATGTGCACGGCTTGGCCGCTGGACCGAGCAAATCGGACCCCGGCCGTTTTCCGGCGGCGGATACGGATGCGCATTGCCGAAGCAATAGAAAAAAAAGGGCCCAGCCGCTTTAGCGGGATTTGAAGTGCCTCTTGCTTGTTCATTCCATGTCCGCTCCTGGCCGAAAGCGGACGCTCTCATCTCTTCCCGCCGCCCGGCTCCTGGTGCCCGCCGAACTCCCGCCGCATCGCCGATAGCAGGCGATTGGCGAAGTCGTCCTCCCCTCGCGAGGCGAATCGCGAGAACAACGCCGCGCTCAACACCGGCGCGGGGACGGACGCGTCGACCGCGGCCTTGACGGTCCAGCGTCCTTCGCCGGAGTCGGAAACGAAGCCTTTGAATCCGCCGAGCTGCGGATCCTTTGCAAGCGCGCCGGCGATGAGGTCGAGGAGCCACGAGCGAATCACGCTTCCGTGGCGCCACACTTCGGCGATCTTGGCGACGTCGATCGCGTAGCCTTCACTGCCGCCGTGACGCAACAGGTTGAAGCCCTCGGCGTATGCGGCCATCACGCCGTATTCGATGCCGTTGTGGACCATCTTCGCGAAGTGGCCAGCGCCAGAGGGGCCACAGTAAAGA
>JBGOST010000008.1:0-14242 GCA_041476125.1 Usitatibacter sp.
CTCGAGGTCCGTGACCATCGGCAGAAGAATCCGGCACGAGCCTGGCGGCTGCACGCGCAGGATCGCGCCGAGCTGCGCGCGCAGGAGTTCCGGGCGCCAGAGGCTGGTGCGCAAGCCGCGCAGCCCCAGCGCGGGATTGTCCTCGCGCGGCATCGGCAGGTAGGCGATGGGCTTGTCCCCGCCCACGTCGAGCGTGCGGATGTTGACCGGCCGGCCCGCGAGTACCTCGGCGATGCGCCGGTATTCCGCGGCCTGCTCTTCTTCGTCCGGGGGCTCGCGGCGGTCGAGGAACAGGAGCTCGGTGCGCAGCAGCCCGCAGCCCTCCGCGCCGCTCTCGGCCGCGGCGCGCGCCTCCTCGAGGGTCGCGACATTCGCATTCACCGTGACGCGCACCCGATCGAGTGTTGCGCACGGCAGGTGGGCGGCCTCGAGATCGGTAGCGCGTTCCTGCGCGCGTTGCGCCGCGGCGCGATCGGCCGCCGCGCGCTCCGCCTCCGGTGGGTCGATGTCGAGCCACCCATGCTCCGCGTCGAGCACCAGCGGCGTTCCTTCGGGCACCTCGAGAATGCCGGCGCCCGCGGAAACGAGCGTGGGAATGCCGCTTGCCGCCGCGATGATCGCCACGTGCGAAGTCGGCCCGCCGCGCGCGATGCAGATGCCGGCGATGCGGCTTGCCTCCAGCGCCATGAGCTGCGACGGCAACAGGTCGTCGGCAAGCAGGATCGAGTTCGCCGCGAGCTCGCGCGGCGCTTGCATGGGTTGGCCGCCGAGCACGCGCAGCACCTGGCTTTCCAGGTCGCGCAGGTCGGCGGCACGCTCGCGCATGCGTTCATCCGCGAGCGTCTCCAGGACCTCGGCAAGCAAGCGCGTGGCCTCGCGCCATGCGTAGCCCGCGCTCTTGCCCTGGGCAATCCATGCGGCGGCCTCCCGCGCGAGCTCGGGATCCTGCACCAGCTCGGCGTGCGCTTCGAGGAGCGAGCGCTGCTCGGCGATGGCGCCATTGGCGCGGCGCTCGAGGCCTTCCCGCACTGCGTCGAGCGCATCGCGCAACGCCGTCGTTTCGCGCGCTTCGCCGCCGCCCGTTTCCTCGACCCGCGTTTCGACAGGGGCGAGGCGCGCCGCGAGTCCGACGGCCAGGCCGCGGCTCGCGATCACGCCTTCGATGCGACGCGCCCGCGCCGCGTCCCCAGGCGGCCTGGCGGAAATCTCCTGGCGCACCGCGGCCGGCATCTCGGGCTCGAGCAGCGCCTCGAGCGCCGCAAGGGCCGCCACCGCGTCCGCCCCCGTGGCGCGAACCTCGACGCTCTCGCCGCAATGCACGCCGAGGGACATCATCGCGACCGCGCTGCGGGCGTTGCCGCTGTGCCCGCGCGACACGATCGCGACCTCGGCGGCGAAGGGCCGCAGCGCCGCCGAAATGAGCGCCGCGGGGCGCACGTGGAGTCCGTGCTCGAACGGGATGCGGAAGCGGCGGCGCGCGTGCGCCGCGTTCGCCTGCGAAGGCTGCGCGGCGGCCGCGTCGCCCTCGATTTCCATCACGAGCTCGCCCACCTCGACGCGGCGATTCAGGATGCGCCGCAGGATCGAGCCTCCCGAGGCGAGCACGACGGGGCTCACCGCGCTCGCCGCGCGACGCGCGACGAGATCGAGATCGAACTCGAGCAGCAAGTCGCCCGAGCGCACGCGCTGCCCGGGAGAGACCCGCAGCGTGAAACCTTCTCCCGCGAGCTTCACGGTATCGATGCCGACGTGCACGAGGACGTCGATGCCGGAGTCCGTGCGCACCGTGACCGCGTGCTTCGCGTCTTTCATCGGCACGATCTCGCCGTCGCACGGGGCGTGCAGCGTGTTGCCGGTCGGGTCGATCGCGATCCCGTCGCCGGCCATCGCCTGCGCAAACACCGGATCGGGCACTTCCGCGAGCGGCATGCACCATCCCGCGAGCGGGGCCTTCAGCACGAGCGCGGTCATGGCCGCGCCCCGGCGAGCTCGACGGAATCGATCACCCACATCGGATCGACGCCGCGCTGCGCGAACCGCAAGCACAGGTCGCGCTTTCCCCCGCGCGCCTCGATGCGAGCCGCAGGCAGGCGCGTCACGGCGTGCGATGCGGCCGCCGGGGCGAGCGCAAGGCGGGCGAGGATCTCGCCCTCGCAGTCATCGAGATGAACCACGAGCTCTCCGGCGGGGGTGGCGGGGGTCTCGAACACGATCTTGTTCACATCCTCGCCGATCTGGAAGTTGAACGGAACCTGGCCGACCCGCGCCACCAGGCTGCGCGCGCCCCCGAGGTCCACGTCGTCGAGGATCCAGCACGGATTCTGGATGTCGACCGCGAAGACGGCGCGCGGCCCCGCGAGCGGGGCGTCGTCCTCGATCGCGAGCGCGATGTCGTTGCCGCAGAGATTCATCTCGTGGCTCGAGCGCCGCATCTCGCCGTCGCGGGCTATCGCGATGCGGCGCGGGCGCGACAGGCGCCGCTCGCCGTCGAAGGTGGCGGCGCGCATCTGCGCGGGAGCCGCGACTCGCACCGTCTTCTCGTAGCGCGGCGAGCGTGGCGAAGGATCGCTTCCGTCGAGCGTATAGCGGATCACGCCGTAGCCGGCCTGCGTCGAGAGATCGATCTCGGCATCACCCGCGGCGGATGGATAGGAGATGCGCGCGTGGACCGTGAATGCGCTGTCGGAATAGCGAATTCCCAGAGCGTCGTACCGCGAAAGGCCCGCGGCCAGGCGTTGCAGGAAACCCTGCCAGTCGCGGCGCTCGGGCAGGGACCATCCCAGCTCGGCGAGTGCCGCCGCGCGCGGGAACGTCATGTAGCCGACGCGCTCCTCGGTGCGGATGTGCTCGGTCCACACGCTGCCCTGCAAGCCGAGCACGTGCTTGCGCTCATTCGCGGCGAGCGCTCCCGGCATGGGCTCGAACGCATAGACGCTCTCGAGCGAGGCGAGCACGCGCAAGCGCCCGGGAGGCTCGTCGGGCGACCATCCCTGGCGGTTGTCGAAATACAGGTACGGATCGGGCGCCAGCACCGTGTCGTAGCCGCGCGCGGCCGCGGTGAGCGCGCCGTCGATGCCGCGCCATGACATCACGACCGCCGATGCGGCGAGGTGGGGCTCGAGGATCTCGTCCCACCCGACGAGGCGCCGTCCGTGCGCCTCGAGGAAGCGCGCGATGCGCTGGGTGAAGTACGCTTCCAGGCCTTCGGGATCGGAGATTCCCAATTCGCGCATCCGCGCCTGCACCCGCGGGGAATTCGTCCATTGGTCTCGCTTCACCTCGTCGCCGCCCTTGTGGATGAACTTGCCGGGGAACATCTCCATCACTTCGGTGAGCACGTCCTCGAGGAACTTGAACGTGTCCTCGTCGAAGTTCAAGGCGTTCGAATAGATTCCCCAATCGGCCGGGACTTCGCGCGCGGGCGAGTCGCCGGCGGCGAGCGCGGGATAGGCCGCGATCGCCGCGGTCGCATGCCCGGGCATCTCGATCTCGGGAACGATCGTGATCGCCCGCGCGGCGGCGTAGGCGACGAGACCGCGTACCGTCTCCTGGCTGTAGTACCCGCCGTAGAGCCGCGGCTTTCCGGTCGCGCGGTCGATGTCCTCGCGTGCCGCGCCCGCGGGAACGCGCCACGCGCCTGTCTGCGTGAGCGCGGGATACTTGCGGATCTCCAGGCGCCACGCCTGATCGTCGGTGAGATGCCAATGCAGGACGTTCAGCTTGTGCAGCGCCATCGCGTCGATGAAGCGGCGGATGAACTCGGGCGATTGGAAGTGGCGCGCCGAGTCGAGCATGATGCCGCGCCACGGGAAGCGCGGCGCATCGTCCACGGTGATCGCGGCAATCGCGGCGCGCGAGCGCTTTCCGGGGTCGATCAATTGCAGCAGCGTGGTGCCGCCGTGGAAAAGGCCCTCCGGTGTCGAGGCATGGATGGTGATGCGCCTGGACCGCACCTCGAGGCGGTAGGCCTCCGGGCCGAGCCCGGCGCCCGGGTCGATGGCGAGCACGATCGCGCCGTCGCGCGCCGCGCCCGGTCGAACGCGCAGGGTCATGCCGTTCACGCGGCGAAGCAGGTCGGCGAGGCTCGCCGCGACCTGGCCGGAAGCCTCGCTCGCATCCGTCACCACGATGGGAGTCGCCGCCGACAACGGGAATGCGCCCGCCTCGCGCACCATCGACGCGGGATTCGGAACCACCGCGGACTCCGAGGCCGCAAGCGCGCCACCGGCGAAAACGGTCCAGGCGATGGCGGCCAGCGAAGCGCTGTGGGTCATGGATGAAAAGAGGGCGGAACGTTGCATTGTCCCGCCCTCGAAGGGGCCTCTACCCCTGGGAGCATAAACTGCTGGGGCGGCGCCTGAGGCTTAGGCGCGGCCCCTAAAGCTTGATTCTCAGCGTGAGGTAGTACTGGCGACCGTTCGCGTAGAAGGCGCGCGGCTGGTCGCGATTGGCTCCGTAGTACTTGAGGATCGGATCGTTCAGGTTCAACGCGTCGAACGTGAGCGAGATGTTGTCGCGGATGTTGTAGCTCAGCGAAGCGGCGAGCACGCCCGTGTCGTCCTGGTATTGCGGCGTGCTGCGATCCAGCCCCACGAAGAACGCCGAGCGATACGTGTACGCGAGCCGCGCGCCGAAGCGCTTGTCCTCGTAGTAGGCGCTCGCGTTGTACGTGTTCTTCGAAGCTCCGACCAGGTCCGCGCCGTTGTCTTCCTTGGCATCGGCGTAGGTGTAGTTCGCCTGCACGCCGAAGCCGAGCGGCAGCGGCTGCTGCCACGCGAGCTCCACGCCCTTCACCTTGCCGCTGCTGTTGATCGGCGCGGAGATGGTGTAGGTGTCGAAGGTGCCGGTGCGGATGTTGAGCAGCCCCGTCTGGTACGTGCCGAACGCCACGTAGTTCTTCAGGTTGAGATAGAACAACCCGACTGAGGCGAGTGAGCGCGGCGCGTAATACCACTCGATGGCCGCGTCGAGGTTGTCTGAGCGGATCGGCTTCAGGTTCGGGTTGCCGCCGTTGCCGGTGTGCGTCGTGTCGTCGGCGGTGATCGATCCGCCCAGGGCGCTGAAGTCGGGACGCGCGAGCGTGCGCGCGGCGGCCAATCGCAGCACCATGTCCTTGGCGAGGTCGATCTTCAGGTTCGCGCTCGGCAGCACGTCGTTGTAGTCGTTGGAGACGAGCTTCTTGTAGAAGGAGCCGAACGCCGAGGTCGTGATCGCTCCCGGCACCGAGCACGGCTGCAGCGCTCCGCACACCGCGTCCGGAATCGCGACGTTCACGGTCACCTCTTCCTTCGTCTTCACGAAGCGCACGCCGGCGTTGCCCGCCCAGCCTTGCCCGTCAAAGGTCGCCATCGCATAGACCGCCGACACTTTTTCCTTCAGCGCGAACTCGCCGGGCCAGAACTGTCGGGTTGCCGGGTTGCGGTTCGAGTAGATGTCGCCCCAACGCTCGAGCTCTCCGGGGGAGAGCATCCAGACGTTGCGCGGCCAGTCGCCGCCGAGGCGGCTGCCGAAGTTGCCCGGATAGGTCTCGCCGTTCCATTGCGGAAGGTTGGCGACAGCGAAGGGATCGGCGCCCGCGAAATTGGGGCCCTGCGCCACTTGCTGCGTGTCGCGCTTGTGCTCGGCCCAGCGCCCGCCGAACTTGAGGGCGTTGAAGGTGCCCTTGTCGAAAAGCCACTCGCCGTCGACCTGCCCGTACTTCTCCTCATCCTTGGTCTTCGCCGGGCTCGCGCCGAAGATCCAGTCGAGCCGCGTCCCGGTAAAGACCGCGGGATTGCCGCTCGGGAAGGCCACGTTCACCGGGGAGCTGAGTCCGTTCATGCTATAGGTCGCGCCGGTGTTGAAGACGTCGCCCTCGAACACGTTCTGCTTGGGCGTCTCTCCCTTGCCCTCGGTGGAACCGAGCTTGCCCGCGAGCGTCAGGCGATCGCTCAAGCGCCACTTCGCGTCGAAATTGAAGAACCCCGTCTCCGAGAAGGTGCCGGGGCGATAGATCTCGTCGACGATCGCGTACTGCGCGGGAGCCGCCGTCGTGCCCACGTTGGGAAAGGTCGCCGCGACGAGCGTGCCGTTGCGCACCGTGTACGTGGTCGGCACGCGGTTGTCGCCGCCGATGACGCGGTTGCCCCAGAACATCCAGTTGCGGTTGTAGTTGGTGGCCTCCATGCGCGAGGTGAAGGCGGTGAAGTCGAGCTCGAGGTCGTTCGTCGGCTTTACCTGGACGTCGATGAGCCCGCCTTTCCTCTCGCGCACCTGCTCGAAGAGCGCCGAGCCAATGAGCGTCGGGTAGGCGACGTTGGCCAGATCGGGGCGCGCGACCGCGAGCGCGCTCCCGGGAGCGATCGTGCCGTAGCCGAGGATCTCCTGGCCGTCGCGACGCAGGTGGCGCTTCTCCGAGAACCCCTGGATCATCACGCCGGCGGTGCCGGCGTCGTTCTTCCAGTTGATGAGGGCCTGGACTTGCGGATCGGTTTTCTTCGGCAGGTCGGCGTACACCAGGCCGAGCGAGCCTTCGAGTGTCACCTGCTTGCTGAATTGCAGCGGCTTGCGCGTGATGATGTCCACGGCGCCGGCGACTCCACCCTCGATCAGGTCCGCGGTCGCGGTCTTGCGGATGATCACCTGTCCGACGAGCTCGGACGGGAGCATCGAGAAGCTCACGCTGCGTCCGACCGTTACGACCTGGTCGAGCACGAACCAATCGCCCGAGGAGATCGGGTGTCCGTTGACGAGCGTCTGCGTGAGGCTGGGATTGGTGCCGCGCATGCTGACGCGATCGTTTTCGTCGAAGCCGCCCGAGCCGCCCGACTGCGAGCTGATCGTCACGCCCGGAACGCGTTGCACGGAATCGGCGACGTTCTTGTCAGGGAGCCGGCCGATATCTTCGGCGGTGATCACTTCCACCAACGAGTCAGACGCGCGTTTGGTGTCGAGCGATTTCTCGATCGACACGCGGATGCCCGTCACGGTGATCGTCTCTGTGGGTCGCGTCGGTTGTTGTTGCTCGTGTGCCTGGAACGCCGCGCCGGCCATCGCCTTCGCTTCGGCTGATGCGATGGGCGTTTGCTTGAATTTCATGTTCTCCCCCGTTATGCGTCGGTTCGCCTCAAGGCCTTCAGATGCCAATACATTACCAATGTAATCCAATTAGGGACCACTTTGTCAAGCCTTGTGTAAATTGGTATTTCACTGGTAGCATAAAAACATGCCTTCCCTTGCCGAAATCCTGCGGCCGCTGGACCCCAGCACCAGCCAACCCCTGTATCAGCAGCTTCAGCGGGTCCTGAGGGAGGCGATCGAGAGTCGGGTCCTGGCGCCGGACGACGCGTTGCCGGCCGAACGCCAGATCGCCGCCGAGCTCGCGGTCTCCCGCATCACGGTGCGCAAGGCCATCGACGGCCTGGTCGAGGAAGGCCTGCTGGTTCGCCGCCAGGGTTCGGGCAACTTCGTCTGCGCGCGCATCGAGAAGAACTTCGCGAAGCTCACCTCGTTCTCGGAAGACATGCGCGCTCGCGGCCGCACGCCGCGCAGCGTCTGGCTCAAGCGCTTCGAGGGTTCGGTCACCCCCGAGGAAGCGCTCACGTTGCGCCTGAGCCCCGGAACCCCGGTGTATCGATTCCATCGCCTGCGCTTCGCCGACGAGGCGCCCATGTGCCTGGAATACGCGACCGTCGAGGCCTCGTGCCTGCCCTCGATCGACGCCGTGGGCACCTCTCTTTATGAGGCGCTCGAAAGCGCGGGCAACCGTCCGGTGCGGGCGCTGCAACGGTTGCGAGCGCTGCTTCTCACGCCAGAGCACGCGAAGCTCCTGCACGCAAAACCCGGCGATGCCGGGCTGCTCGTCGAGCGCGTCGGGTTCCTGCGCGACGGGCGCGCCGTCGAGTTCTGCCAATCGTTCTTTCGCGGCGATACCTACGATTTCGTCGCCGAGCTGAGCTCGCCGAATGAATAGTCCGGTCGTCGATCCCGCCTGCACGCGGATGTTCCGGGAAGCGGCCGAGGCCGGCGCCGCGGTTCGCACGCAGCTCGCGCGCAACCGCGCGGCGGCCGCGCGGCTGGGCGCGGCGTTACGCGAGCGCGCTCCGCGCGCGGTGGTGACCTGCGCGCGCGGCAGCTCCGACCATGCGGCGACCTTCGCGAAATACGTGATCGAGACTCGCCTGGGCGTTCTCACCGCTTCGGCCGCCCCGTCCGTGTCCTCGGTCTACGGGATGCAGCAGGACCTGCGCGATTGCCTCTTCCTCGCGGTCTCGCAATCGGGCCACAGCCCGGACCTCCTCGCGACCGCGGAGGCGGCGAAGAAAGCGGGCGCCACCGTCGTGGCGCTCGTCAACGACGAAGCCTCGCCGCTCGCTTCGCTCGCCGAGCACACGCTGCCGCTGTGCGCGGGAGAAGAGCAAAGCGTGGCGGCGACCAAGTCGTACATCGCCTCCCTCGCCGCGATCCTCCATCTGGCCGCGGAATGGGCGAGCGATCCGCTGCTCCTCGCGGCACTCGAGCGCGCTCCCGACGACCTCGAGCGCGCATGGCAGCTCGACTGGAGCAAGGCGGTCGAGCACCTGCGCGAAGCGACCCACCTGTTCGTCATCTCGCGCGGCGTGGGGCTGGGGATCGCGCAGGAGGCCGCACTCAAGTGCAAGGAGACGTGCGGATTGCACGCCGAGAGCTTCAGCTCGGCCGAGGTGCGCCACGGGCCCCAGGCGCTCCTGCAGGGCGGCTTCCCGGCGCTCCTGCTCACGCAGGACGACGAGACGCGCGCGGGAATCGAAACGCTCGCCGCCGAGCTCGCCGAGCGCGGCGTCGAAGTCCTCATCGCCGGGGCGAGCGTTCGCGGCACCACGAACCTCCCCGCGATCGACGCGCATCCGGCAATCGAGCCGTTGCTCCTCGCGCAAAGTTTCTATCGCGCCGCCAACGCGCTCGCCATCGCGAGGGGGCGCGACCCGGACCGGCCGCCCCACCTGAGCAAGATCACGCGGACTACTTGAGGTGGAGGTCCTCGCCAACGGACGGGTTCTCACCGACGAGGGGTTCGTCGCCAATCGCGTCGTGCTGGTCGATCGCGGGCGCATCGTCGCGGTCACCACCGCGAACGATCCGCGCTGCGCGCAGGCGCGCCTCCACGACCTGGGAGGGGCGATGCTCCTGCCGGGCTTCGTCGACAGCCAGGTGAACGGCGGCGGCGGCGCGCTCTTCAACGACGATCCGAGTGTTGCGACGATCCGCACCATCGGGGAGGCGCATCGCCGCTTCGGCACCACGGCGTTCCTGCCCACGCTCATCAGCGAGGACTTCACGGTCATCGCGCGGGCGATTCGCGCCGTGCGCACCGCGATCGAGGAGCGCGTGCCCGGCGTCATCGGCGTGCACATCGAGGGGCCGTTCATCAACGAGCTGCGCAAGGGCGCGCACGACCCGGCGAAGATCCGCGACCTCGACGCTCGCGACGTGGCGCTTCTGTCGTCGCTCGAGGTGGGAAAGACGCTCGTCACCCTCGCGCCCGAGATGACGACCCCGGCGACCCTCCGGCTCCTCGCCAACGAGGGCGTGGTGATCTCGGCGGGGCACACCAACGGCACCTTCGACGAGATCACGCGCGCGCTGCACAGCGGCGTGACCGGAGTCACCCACCTCTTCAATGCGATGTCGCCGCTTTCGCACCGCGAGCCGGGCGCGGTCGGCGCCGCGCTGCACGACCCCGATTGCTGGTGCGGGATCATCGTGGACGGGCGCCACGTGCACCCGGCCGCGCTGAAGATCGCGCTCGCGTGCAAGCGCTCCGACCGCTTCATGCTCGTCACCGACGCGATGCCGAACGTGGGCACGAGCCAGGATTCGTTCATGCTGCAGGGGCGCCGGATCACGGTGAAGGACGGCGTGTGCGTCGACGAGAGCGGCACGCTCGCGGGCGCGGCCATCGACATGGCGAGCGCGGTCCGCAACACCGTGGAGATGCTGGACCTGCCGCTCGAGCGCGCGGTGCGCATGGCGAGCACCTATCCGGCACAGTTCCTCGGCCTGGGCGGCGAAATGGGCCGGATCGCCGCCGGCTATCGCGCCAACCTCGTCGCCGCGAACGACAAGCTCGAAATCCTGTCGAGCTGGATCGACGGCGCTCGCGGCTGAAGAATTCCCAATTGCGCAAACCCCTGTTCCTTGCAGTGCTCTGCCTGTCGTGCGCCGCGAGCGCCCTTCAGTGGGATGTGCGGGACGTGGACCACCCGCGCATGGGTCCCATCAAGGTTGCCGTCCAGCGAGATCCGGTTGTCACACTGGTAGGAAGGGACAAGATCGACTCGCGCGTTTTCTTTTCCTGCGAGAAGACGACCCGGAAAATCGCCATCGAGCTTGCGAACGCATCCGAATCGGACGCTCAGGGCGGCTTGCAGCCCAAGGAGATGCCGCAGCTCGTCTGCGGCACGCCGCTCGCTCAGTCCGGGAACGCCATGAAGCAGAGCGACCTGGCCGCGAGCTGGGAAGTGAGCGCAATCGGCGACGCCCTGGCACGCGGGCTGTCGCCTTCGGCGTTGCGGCGATGCGCTTCAATCGACGTCGTTCAGAACGTTGTCCTGCCCAAAGGCTGGGCCCGCGACAGCCAGCGGATCGAATTCGCGCTCACGCCTTACACCAAGGAGCTGGACTCGGTATTTGTCGCCTGCGACGAGATCACGGCGTCCGCGCCGCGTGATCCAAGATCCGAGGTTTCATGGAAGCCCGCTCGTACCACGGCCAAAGGCAGGACCAACGTTCGGGCTTCTCCGAGCCTCGATTCCGCGGTGGTCATTCAACTGAACCCGAACCAAAAGGTGCTGGTCCAGTCCACTTCCACCGAATGGTGGAAAGTGAAGCCCCGCGCGGGCAAAGGCTTCAACGGTTACGTGAGGCAGGACCGCCTGACCTTCGACTGACCGGCTCGCGCAAGGTCAGGGCAACGAGCACGCTGATCAGACCGCCAGCCAACATGTACCAGGCGGTCATCATCTTGTCGCCGGTAGCCTGGATCAGCCAAGCGGTGATGAACGGGGCGAAGGCACCGAAGACGATGATGCCGACGTTGTAGCCCAGGCCAAAGCCCAGCGCGCGCCGCGAAACCGGGAAGAGGCTCGCCATCATCGGGCCGCAACTGGTCAGGTACATCGCCAGGCAGACGCACAGCGAGCATTGCAGCAGCAACAACGAGGCGAGCGATGGCGCGTGTGTCAGGTGCCACATCAGCGGCACGACCAGGGCGGTGCCGACCGCGCTGGCCAACACGATCAGCGGCTTGCAGCCAACGCGGTCGCAGAGCCGGCCCATCGGCACCAGCAGCAACACCAGCAGCGTGCTCGAGATGAGCGTGGACAGCATCGGCACCGCCTGCTCCAGCCTCAGTTCACGCACGGCATAGCCGGGCATGAAGATCAGGGTCAGGTAGACCACGGGTGAGGCGAATCCCGCCAGCCCGATCACCGTCGCGATGCCGCGCAGCGTCTGGCGCGCGTTGCCCGCCGGCGCCGCCACCGACGCAACGGGCACACGATTCCGCGCGTCAAGGAATTCCTGCGACTCATCCATCCGGTAGCGCATATAAAGGCCGATCGGTGCAATCAGCAGGCCGAACAGGAATGGCAGCCGCCAGCCCCAGGCCAGGGCATCGGCAGGCGATAGCAGCGTATTGACCGCTAACCCGGCCAGGGCGCCGAATACCAGCGCGGCGTAGACCCCGACTTGGAGCCAGCCGATCGCGACGCCGCGATGCTCGGGTGCCGTCGATTCGAACAACAGCGTCAGCGACGATCCGGCCTCGCCCGACGCCGAGAAGCCCTGCAGCAAGCGGCCGAACACAAGGATCACGGTGGCAAAGAGCCCGGCGCTCGCATAGGTCGGCGCCAAGCCGATCATCGCAGTCCCGAGCGCCATCAGGGCGAAGGTCAATGTGAGCGAGGTCTTGCGGCCCCAGCCATCGCCAATCAGGCCGAAGACCACCGCGCCGACCGGGCGCATCACGAAGGCGACACCGAACGTGGCGGCCGCGGCGAGCATCGCGGCCTGCTCGTCTCCAGGCGGAAAGAACTGGTGCGCGATCGCCGTGGCGAAGAAGCCGTAGATCGTGAGGTCGAACCATTCGAACAGGTTGCCGACGATGATCGGCAGCATGCGGGTGCGGGTTGCAGCGCGATCAGGCATCGTTGGCCTCGCGCCGCCGCAGCATGACGAGCAGCGCCAAGATCGCGCCCGCCGCCAACACGTGCTTCAAGGTGTGGCCACTGACGACATGGGCGGTCAGCTTGAAGATGTTCATGTCTTCGATCTCGGCCGCCTTGGCCAGAGCGTACAGGCCAATCCCATAGAGAATGAATCGCCGATGCGTATAGCGCGCGGGGAACATCGCCAGCATGCACGGGATGCACAGCAGCGGCGCGAATTGCACCCACAAATAGGGCCGAAGGTCGCCGCTCCACCGCCACCAGAGCACGCTCATCACACCGACGGCCAGGGCCGGAGCGAGAAGGAAGCGTTCGAGCCTTTCGTCGACATGTTCAACCACCAGCGCGACCAACAGCGCCATGAAGGCGAGCGCCATCGGCAGTCGGTCCCAGACGAGAGTGGCGTCGTTCGGCGCCCAGTGATAGTAGGCCGAGCCAAAGCCGGTCATGACTGTGCAGATGAAAAACGTCATCCACGAAGCGACCCGGGGCGGCCGGCGTGGCCCGGCACACAGGGCGATGCCCATGGCGCCGACTATCACGAAGGCGATGCTCGACGCGACGTCGAGGAAGTTGGGCACGCCGAACATGAAGCGCCGGTCGGCGAAGTCGTGGTACGCCGCGCTTTGCGCGATCGGCTCGAGGGCCATGGCGCCGGCGAACAGCGCGAGCAGCAGGACCACGAGCGCGAGGCGCTTCAAGACGCGATGAGCGCAACGTAGAGGGCGTGGGTCAACCAGCCGAGTGCCGCACCGGCGGGGATGTCGACGATGTAATGCTGCTTGGTGAAAAGGCAGCTCAAGCCGATCAACGCCGGGAAGGCGAAGGCCGCCACGCCGTGACGGTCATACAGATGAAGGGCGGTGAGCATCGCGACCGAAGTATGCATGCTCGGAAAGCTGTTGGACGGCGCGTCGAAGCGCTGGACGAAGGCGAGGTACCGCTCGGAGAGCGTGCGGCTTTCCGGTGGCACGCGCCACCTCTGCGGTGTGCGCACCGGAAAGACCAGAAAGCATGGGAGCTGCAACGCGAGCAGGAGCATGTAGCTCGAGGCAACCTGGGTGAACTGCTCGGGGGACTTGAGCACGAGGTTCACATAGAGGATCGCCGGGTAGTACAGGAAGCTGTACACCCATACCCAGCGCGGCACATAGGGAATCTGGTCGTCGATGAACGAACCGAACTCGCGTGCCTCGAATGGGGCGTTACGCTGGCACCAAAAATAGAACTGGTACGCGCCCACGATGAGCACCCCGCTCAGCACCACGTTGATGACGTAGTCGGCCAGCCTCACGTAGGATTGCCTTTCTCACTCATCTGCGAAGTGTCCAGCTGCGATCGAGGCAAGCCCAGGACCGGCGCCAGCAACTTCTCCAGCATCCGCCACCAGCCCACGCGATCCAGCAGCGGGTTCAGCACTTCGGTGATCACGCAGTAATGGCTGTTCTTCGCGCCCCGGTGGTGTTGTGCGTGATGCCGCGATGACTGCAGAAGGTGCAGGCGCTGCAACGCTTGTATCGCCCGCGGAACGGACGAGTGACGCATGTGATTCCATTTGTGAATCTGGTTGGCATTGGCGCCAAGCAGCACGAACAGGGCGACGTGCCAGGTCAGCACGCCCGCGAGTCCCGCCGTAGCAAGGATCATCGCCCCCACTGCAGCCAGGTCCCAGGAGCTTGCGAACCAACTGCTGCGGACGAACGCCGAAGCGTCACGATGGTGCAGCAGGTTGGGGCCGACCACCCAGCGGCCGATCACCGGCGTGGTTTCCCTGCCATAGCTGTCCTCGGCCCAGTGCACCACGCCGGAGACGAAATCCACCAGCAGCCATACCTCGACGAGCTCCAGCGCGATCATGCCGCGAGCCTCAGAAGCAGCATCACTTTGCACGCGCTCATGAGCCTCTCCGCGCCCGGTACAGATAAAGCAGCAGCGCGAGCAACGTTCCACCGGGCATCGCGGCCTCGACGAGGAGATAGGGGCCGAACTTTTGTGCCAGCCGGCGCAGGACTGTCCAACTGCTGACGACGATCTCCATTTGCGGCTCCTTGTTGACC
>JBGOST010000009.1:0-14097 GCA_041476125.1 Usitatibacter sp.
ACGTTCCCGCGGAAGATCCCGATGTCTATGCGATGATCCAGCAGGCCGACACCGTCGGCGTGTTCCAGATCGAATCGCGGGCGCAGATGTCCATGCTGCCGCGCTTGAAGCCCGAGAATTTCTATGACCTCGTAATCGAGGTTGCGATCGTGCGCCCCGGCCCGATCCAGGGCGGCATGGTGCATCCGTACCTGCGCCGGCGCGAAGGCAAGGAGCCCGTCACCTACGCGAGCGAGGACGTGAGGAAGGTGCTCGAGCGCACCCTCGGCGTCTCGATCTTCCAGGAGCAGGTGATGCAGCTCGCCGTCGTCGCCGCGGGCTTTACACCGGGCGAGGCGGACAAGCTGCGCCGCGCGATGGCTTCGTGGAAGAGGCGTGGCGGCATCGAGCCTTTTCGCGACAAGCTCGTGCAGGGAATGATCACGCGCGGCTACCCGCGCCAGTACGCCGAGCAGATCTACCAGCAGATCCAGGGCTTCGGCGAGTACGGCTTTCCCGAATCCCACGCCGCCAGCTTCGCGCTCCTGGTCTACGTGTCGAGCTGGCTCAAGCTCCACGAGCCCGCCGCTTTCGCCTGCGCGCTGCTGAACAGCCAGCCACTGGGCTTCTATTCGACTTCGGCCATCGTCCAGGACGCTCGTCGCCATGGCGTCGAGGTACGGCCGGCCGACGCGCAAGTGAGCGATGTCGATAGCAAGCTGGAATCTCCCTCTCCTGCTACTCCCTCTCCCTTGGGAGTGGGTCGGGGTGAGGGTAGTGGCGGGGGAGAGGGAATATCCCTCTTTCTCGTCGACCCCAAGTCTTCGGGCGTCACGCTCAAGTCCTATCGAACCCTCGACAACCTTCGCGCCGCCGACATCACCTTCGCCGGGGTCAACATCGCGGCCGATTCCCTCGTCGGCACGGAAGGCGGGGCCCTCCCGCTCATCGAGGAGGTCGTCGACTACGCGACGGCGCTCCTGTGCGCCGAAGCTGTCGGCGCGCTGAAGTTCGCGAACGACACCACGCTCGAGTACCTGAAGACGCGCAAGCAGTTCGGCGTCGCGATCGGTTCCTTCCAGGCGCTGCAGCATCGCATGGTCGACATGGTGATCAGCTACGAGCAGGCGAAATCCATGGCGAGCCTCGCGTGCGCGCGCGTCGATGCGGAGAAGAACCCGGCCGAGCGCAAGCGCATCGTCTCCGCCGCCAAGATCCGGATCGCCGACGCGTGCCGCCATGTAAGCCAGGAGGCGGTCCAGCTCCACGGCGGCATGGGGATGAGCGACGAGCTGAAGGTGAGCCACACCTTCCGCCGCCTCACGATGATCGCGCAGCAGTTCGGCGACGCCGACCACCACCTCGAGCGCTTCGCCGAATGCCAGTGAACAAGCAGGTGCTTCTCGCCAGCCGGCCGAAGGGCGCGATCACTCCCGACAACTTCCGCATCGTCGAGTCTCCCGTCGCCTCCCCCGGGCCGGGCGAGGTGCTGGTGAAAAACGAGTGGCTCTCGCTCGATCCGTACATGCGCGGGCGCATGAGCGACGCGAAATCGTACGCGCCGTCGGTGCAGGTCGACGCGATCATGGTCGGGCAGACCGTGGGCGAGGTCGTCGAATCCCGGGACGCGGGCTTCAAGCCCGGGGACAAGGTGCTGACGCCGCTCGGATGGCAGCTCTACGGGGTGGCGAAGGCGGGCGATCTCACCCGGCTCAAGGTGGGCCGCGTGCCCGCATCGTATTACCTGGGCGTGCTCGGCATGCCGGGAATCACGGCGTGGTTCGGCCTCTTCGAGATCGGGAAGCCGAAGAAGGGGGAGACGGTCGTCGTTTCGGCGGCGACGGGCGCGGTGGGCAGCGTCGCCGGGCAGCTCGCGAGGATCGAAGGCTGCCGTGTGGTCGGCATCGCCGGCGGCAAGGCCAAGTGCGACTACGCGGTGCACGAGCTGGGCTACGACGCATGCATCGACTACAAGGCCGGCAATCTCCACGAGCGCCTGCGCGAAGCGTGTCCCCGGGGCGTGGACGTTTCCTTCGAGAACGTGGGGGGCGAGATCCTCGACATCATGCTGACCCTCATGAATCAATCGTCGCGGGTCATCGTGTGCGGCCTGATCGCGGAGTACAGCCTCGCCGAGCCCTATCGGTACCGCAACATGCGCTCGGTGCTGGTCAACAGGATCAAGATGCAGGGCATGATCGTGTTCGACTGGAAAGAGCGCTATGGCGAAGCGCTCGCGGGCCTGTCGGCGCGCCTCGCCGAGGGCAAGCTCAAGTACCGCGAATCGATCGTCGAGGGAATCGACAACGCCCCCGCGGGCCTGATCGCGCTCCTCAAGGGGGAGAACTTCGGCAAGCAGCTCGTGAAGCTCGCGTGAACAAGGCGCGGGTGGAGGCATTCAGCGATGGGGTGATCGCCGTCATCATCACCATCATGGTGCTGGAGATGAAAGTGCCGCACGGCGACGACATGGCGTCGCTTCGCCCCGTGATCCCGGTGTTCCTGAGCTACGTGCTGAGCTTCATCTACGCCGGGATCTACTGGAGCAACCACCATCACCTGTTCCATGCTGTGCACCAGGTGAACGGCCGTATCCTATGGGCCAACCTGCACCTGCTGTTCTGGCTTTCGCTGATCCCGTTCATGACGGGGTGGATGGGAGAAAACCACTTTCATCCGATTCCGGTGGCGCTGTACGGCGCGGTGCTGCTGTTCTCGGGCCTCGCCTTCGTGCTCCTGACCCGCTCCCTGATCCTGCACCACGGCAAGGAGTCGCTCCTCGCCCAATCGATCCGCGGCGACCGCAAGGGCAAGATTTCGGTGGCCCTCTACGCCGTGGCGATCCCATTGGCGTTCGTCAACGTCTGGATCTCCTGCGCGATCTACGCCGGCGTGGCGGCGATGTGGATCGTCCCCGACCCGCGCATCGAAAAGACGATTACCTGACCGGAGAAGACCGATGAAGATCTCGATGTACCAGGCTTGCGTGCCGACCATCACGCGCTCGCTCAACAATCTCGCCGCCATCCTCGAAAAGGGTGCGGCGCACGCGGAGGCGAAGAAGATCGACCCGGGCGTGCTCATCGGGAGCCGCCTTTATCCCGATATGTTCCCGCTGGTGAAGCAGGTGCAGATCGCATCGGATGTATCCAAGGGCGGATCGGCGCGGCTCGCGCAAGTCGAGCCGCCCGCGTTCGAAGACAACGAGGCGACGTTTGCCGAGTTGGTGGCGCGCTTACGCAAGACCGTCTCGTTCCTGGAAACGCTCAAGCCCGAGCAGATCGACGGGTCGGAGGACCGCACGGTCACCTGGCAGACGCGCACCAGCACCAAGTCGATGCAGGGCCTGCCGTACCTGCTCAATCACGTGCTTCCGAACGTGAATTTCCACGTCGCGACGGCGTACAACATCCTGCGCCACAACGGCGTCGAGATCGGAAAACAGGACTTCCTAGGCAAGTGAGTTCTCCCTCTCCTGGGGACAGATCACAACTCGATGTCGGATGTGCTCTGTCCCGCCAA
The DNA here is from genome assembly GCA_041476125.1 of Usitatibacter sp. Classification (GTDB taxonomy): domain Bacteria; phylum Pseudomonadota; class Gammaproteobacteria; order Burkholderiales; family Usitatibacteraceae; genus Usitatibacter. The sequence goes on from JBGOST010000009.1 coordinate 3,502, forward strand.
AGGGCCGGGGAGAGGGTCGTTGCTATCTCAGGTGCTTGCCGAAAAACGCGGTCACTTCACGGATGCTGTCGGCCCAGGCTTCCCGGCTTCCGCCGGTGGTAGCACCCCGCCCGCCGGGAGCGCTTGGGTTGACGAACGTTTCGACGTAGCGAATGGGCCGGTCGTTGTCGAATGAGTGATGGGCTTCCGGATAGACCTTGATCGCGACGGGGTAGCCGGCTTCGCGTGATCTCTTTGCGAGCTGGCGGCACGGCTCGGCGGGGGTCCAGTCGTCCAATTCGCCGCTGAGGATCAGCAGCGGCGCCACGGGCTTGTACACTCCGGCGGTCCCGGGGCGCCAATCGCCGTAGCGCGCGCCGCAACCGGGATAGAGCGCGATTGCAGCGACGAATCCGCTGCGCGGATCGACCATCGTGGCGAGTGTCGTCGAGCCGCCATGCGAGCCCCCCATCACGCCCACGTGCGCACCGTCGACGTACGGCAGCGAGCGCGCGTAGGCAAGCGCCTCCTGCGCATCGCGAACCCGGCGAGCGGGGCTCACTTCGTTTCGGCTGGGCGACGGATTCCTGCACACGCCGTCGGCATGGCCACGCGTGGAAAAGCTGTCGGGAATGAGGATGACGTATTCCTGCCGCAGTAATTCCCTGGCCCAGCGTCCCGGACCTCCGCTCGAGCGCGGCCCCAGGCCGCTGCAGTCGTGGAGGATGACGACTGCGGGGAAGGGACCCGCACCCTCGGGCTTCATCACCTTGATCGGGATCGACGCGGGAGCGCTTTCGCGAGCGACATCGGGCGCCGGCGAGGTGCAGCCGCCGAACAAGAGGCAGCTCGACACGAGTGCCGAGCCCCACGGTTGGCCGATCGCTCTCACACGACCGCCGGAGTCGCCCCGCCGTCGAGCGACAGCACCGCGCCGTTCACGTAGCTCGCGCGCTTGGATGCGAGGAACAAGACGACGTCCGCGATCTCCCGCGGCTCGGCGAACCGGCCCATGGGATGCTGGCGCGTGCGAAGCGCAAGGGTCTGCTCCGGAGTGGAGTTGCTCGCGCGCGCATCCGCCGCGATGCCTTCCTGCAACCGCTCGGTGAGTGTCGCTCCCGGATTGACCGCATTGACGCGGATGCCCTTGCCGGCGAACGCGTTGCCGAGCCCTGCGCTCGCCAGCATCAGCGCCGCATTCGCCGCGCCTCCCGGCAGATGGATCGGGGATGCGACCTTTCCGCCCATCCCGACCACGTTCACGATGACCCCGCTGCCGCGCTTGACCATTCCCGCGAGGATCGCATCCATCGCATGGATGTAGGTGAAGTACTTGGCCTGCATCGCTGCCTGCCAATGCTCCGCGGTGAGCTCGTCGGGGGGCGTTCGCAACGCCGCGCCCGCCGAATTCACCAGGACACCGACGCCGCCCAGCCGCTCTTCGACGGTTCGCGCCATCTGTCGCGCCTGCACGGCGTCGCGCAGGTCGGCGGCGATGGTGAGGACTTCGAAGCCCTCCTTGGCCAGCGCGGCCGCAGCCCGGTCGAGGTTTGCCACGCTGCGCGAGGCGATCGCCACGCGGGCGCCCTCCTGGGCGAAGGCGCGCGCGCACGCGAGCCCGATTCCCTTGCTGCCGCCGGTGACGAGGACGGCGTTTCCTTCGAGCTCGAGATGCATGAGGGTTCCCTTGGGCGGCGTCGGCCAGGAATTGCTAATGTAGCGGCGAAATTGTGCCCGAGGCTACCATGACCGCCCCCCGCTTCAGCTACTCCTATACGCAGACGAACCTCACCTATTCGTTCGGCTCGTTCAGCGAGCCGGGCCACGCGCAAAAGGGTGCTCCGTCTCCGAACGCCATCAAGAAGATCGTGATCGTGGGCGGCGGATCGTCGGGGTGGATGGCGGCAATGATCTTCGCCAACGCATTCATCAAGAAGGGAATCGAGATCACGCTCCTCGAATCTCCCGCCGTGGGCATCATCGGCGTGGGCGAGGGATCGACCCCGTGGCTGCGCGGCTTCTTCGATAGCCTGGACATCGAGGAAGCCGAGTGGATGCCGGAGGTCAACGCCACCTACAAATGCGGCATCACCTTCGACAAGTGGTCGACGCGTCCCGGGTTCGAGAGCTACTTCCACCCGTTCGCCTCGATGCTCGACAACCTCACGCTGGGCATGTTCGTCCACAACGCCGAGGCGCGGCTCAACGGCGCCAACGTGCACGCGCATCCGAATCGCTTCTTCATCGCCACGCGCCTGGCGGAGAACTGCATGGCGCCGAAGCCGAGCCACAACTTTCCGTTCGACATCTGGTACGGCTACCACTTCGACGCGGTGTTGCTGGGCCGGTACCTGCACAAGAAGGCGGCGGAGCGCGGCGTGAAGTACAAGAGTTGCCACGTCGCCGACGTGAAGCTGAACGAGCGCGGCGACATCGCTTCGGTCACGACCAAGGAAGGCGAGACGATCAGCGCGGATTTCTTCGTCGACTGCACCGGCTTCGCGGGGCTGCTCATCCAGAAGGCGCTCGGCACGCCGTTCATCCCCTTTTCCAACAACCTCTTCAACGATTCCGCCATCGCGATGCCGACCCCGATGGACGAGAAGATTCCGTCGCAAACAATCTCGACCGCGATGCGGCACGGATGGAAATGGAAGATCCCGCTCACCAGCCGCTACGGCAACGGCTACGTCTACAGCTCCGCCTTCTGCTCGGCCGACGAGGCGGAGCGCGAGCTGCGGGCAGACCTGGGATTGCTCGATTCCGACACGCCCGCGCGCCACCTGAAGATGAAGACCGGCCGCTGCACGAAGCATTGGAACCGCAATTGCCTCGCCGTCGGGCTGTCGCAGGGCTTCGTCGAGCCGCTGGAAGCCACCGCGCTTCTCTTCAACCAGCGCACGGCGACGGCCTTCGTCGAGTTCTTCGAGGCGGGCGACATGGGCGAGCGCGCGCAGGAACGCTTCAACCAGAGGCTCAATGACCACTTCGAGGGAACGCGCGACTACATCGTCACGCACTACAAGACGAATTCGCGGACCGACACCGAGTACTGGCGCGCCAATGCCGCCAACACCAACCTTTCGGACTCGCTGAAGCAGATTTACGGCATGTGGACGGCGGGAAAAAGCATCGCCGCGGATGTCGGCAGGCAGGCGATCGGCAAGGGATATCCGATCTTTTCGTGGTACTGCATCATGGCCGGCGTGGGCCTATTCCCCGCCGAGAAGGACTTGCGTCCCGCGGCGCCGGGCACGGCCTACGACATGGCGGAGATCGACAATCTGCTCGAGCGCAGCGCGCTCAATTTCCGCGACCAGAAGGAAGTGCTGGCCGACATTCCGAAGAAGAAGAAAGAGAGCGCGATGCAGATCTACTTTTGGTAGATTCTCGCGGCGCTACTATGCCGCGCTCTTGCGCACCGATACCGGCAGGGCATTCACCGACGCGTTCCCGGAGAGGGGATCGAAAGCCGCCTCGTCGGAGACGTCGTTGTAGCTCGCGCCTGGAAGCGCCGCGGCAAGGGTAAGGCGCACGCCGGGCCGGGCCTGCCCGAACCCGTGCGGCAGGCAGACGGCGCCGGCCATCACGCGATCGGTGACCTTCGCGGTGACGCTGATCTCTCCCACGCGAGAGGCGAGCATCACCTGGTCGCCGTCGGCGATCGCGCGGCGCGCCGCATCCTCGGGGTGGATCCAGAGGTGGTCGCGGCGCGGGCCCTTGGTCAACCGGTGCGAGTTGTGCATCCAGGAATTGTTGCTGCGCAGGTGCCTACGGCCCACGAGCAGAAGCGCGCCCGCCGCCGGTGCGCGCTCCAGAAGGTCCTTCTCCACGCGCGCGAGGTCGGCCACGAAAGCTTCGGGCGCGCATGCGATCTTCTTGTCGGGCGTCTCGAGGCGCTGCATGAGCGAAGGCGAAAGCGCTCCGAGGTCGACGCCGTGGGCCGCGGCCTTGAGCGCCTCCAGCGACAGCGTCTGCTTGTAGGGACCCGCGCGCAGCGCCGCATCGACAATCACCATCGGATTCGGCATCGTCTTGTACTCGACTCCCGCCGCCTTCGAATACGCCGCGCCGAGGCCGTTGAAGATCTCCCAGTCGTAGCGGGCGTCCGCGGGCTTCTCGAACACCGCCGGGTTGAGGCGCGCGACGTTGCGGATGGCGAGGGCGTTGAAGACCACGTCGTAGTTCTCGTGCGCGAGCATCGAAGCGGGCGGCAGGATCACGTCGGCGTGGCGCGTCGTCTCGTTCACGTAGATGTCGATCGCGGCCATGAACTCGAGGCTCTCGAAGGCGCGGTCGAGGCGCCGGCCGTTCGGGGTCGACGACACGGGATTGCCCGCGATGGTGAGCATCGCACGGATGCGGCCCTCGCCGGGCGTCTCGATCTCCTCGGCCATCGAGATTGCGGGCAGCTCGCCGCTGAAGACCGGCCGGCCCGACACGCGCGCCTTGAAGCTGCCGGGGCCGCCTGGTTTCGTGCCCGGGCCCGTCATCCGCACCGCGGGCATCGTGACCATCGCGCCGCCCACCGCATCGAGGTTGCCGGTGAGGAGGTTCAGCAACTGGATCAGCCACTGGCAGATAGTCCCGAACGGTTGCGTGCACAACCCGACGCGCCCATAGACCACGGCCGACGGCGCGCTGCGAAGCTCGGCGGCGATCACGCGCACGGCTTCCGCGGAAATCCCCGTCGCGGCCGCCGCTCGCCCCACCCCGAAGGGACGAATCGCCGCGAGCGCGGTTTCCAACCCCGACAGTCGATCGCCGTATCGCTCGATGCGCGGCGGACCCATGTCGACCACCGCGTTCACCAATGCGAGCAGGAATGCGGCGTCGGTCCCCGGGCGAATGAAGTGGTGCCGCGTGGCGACATCCGCCGTCTCCGTGCGGCACGGATCGACGACGACGACCTTCCCGCCGCGATCGCGAATCGCCTTGAGACGCTTGCCCACGTCGGGCACCGACATGATGCTGCCGTTGGATGCGATCGGGTTCGCGCCCAGGATCAGCCAGTACGCGGTGTGATCGATGTCGGGGATGGGGAACATGAAGAGGTGCCCGAACATCGCGTGCGAAACGACGTGCTGCGGAAGCTGGTCGACGGAAGTGGCGGAGAAGCGGTTGCGCGTCTGCAGGCAGCGGATCAGCGCCGGTCCGTTGAGGATGCTGCCGACGTGATGCGCGTTGGGATTCCCGAGGTAGACGCCGAGCGCGTTCGCGCCGTGCTCGCGCTGGATCGCGGCGAAGCGGCTCGCGACGAGCTCGAAGGCCTCATCCCAGCCGATCGGCTCCCAGTTCTCGCCAACCCGGCGCACCGGGCCGCGCAGGCGGTCGGGATCGCCGTGAATGTCGATGAGCGCCACCGCCTTGGGGCAAACGTGCCCGCGGCTGAACGGGTCCGCCGCATCCCCGCGCACCGAGACGACCTCGTCGCCGCGCGAGCGGATCTCGATGCCGCACAGCGCCTCGCAAAGGTGGCACGCGCGATAGGTGACGCGCTCGGGAGGGGGGAGGGTGGCCGGCACAGGGGCGATCTCTTTAGGTAGGATAACTCCCGTACCGTTCCCGTGTGTAGCCCACTCCAGAGAGGGAGGAAGTCCGTGACCCGTCTTGCCCGTTTCGTCGCCTTCACGCTGTTCACCGTCATTGCCGGCATCGGCTGCGCGTCCGCGATCGACTATCCCACGCGTACAGTGAAATGGATCGTGCCTTATCCGCCCGGCGGGACCACGGACGTCCTCGCGCGAATCATGGCGCAGTGGCTTTCGGAGAAGATGGGACAGCAGTTCGTCATCGAGAACAAGCCGGGGGCCGGCAACAACATCGGCGTGGAAGTGGTCGTGAACGCCCCGCCCGACGGGTACACGATCCTGCTCGTGAATCCGGCCAACGGAATCAACGCCACGCTCTACAAGAACCTGCCGTTCGATTTCATCCGCGACATCGCGCCGGTGGCGGGCCTGGTGAGGGCCCCGAACGTGATGGAGGTGAACCCCAAGTTCCCGGCAAAGACGGTGGCCGAGTTCATCGCCCACTGCAAGGCCAACCCCGGCAAGGTCAACATGGCCTCGTCGAGCAGCGGCACCTCGACGCATCTTTCCGGCGAGCTCTTCAAGTCGATGACCGGCTGCAACATGCTCCACGTGCCGTACAAGGGCGCCAATCCCGTGCTCGCCGCGCTCATCGCGGGCGAGGTCGACGTGTTCTTCGACAACCTGCCGTCTTCCGCGGGCCACATCAAGGGAGGCAGGATCCGCGCGCTCGCCGTGACTTCCGCGCAACGCGAACCCTCCATGCCGGAGCTGCCGACCGTGGCTGAGACGGTTCCCGGTTATGAAGCCACCGCCTGGTTCGGCATCGGCATGCCGCGCGGGACGCCGAGGGAAGTCATCGAGAAGCTCAACGCCGAAGTGAACCGCGCGCTCGCCGATCCGAAGATGCGCGAGCGCCTGGCCGAGCTGGGCGGCAAGCCCATCGCGGGCACGCCCGAGGATTTCGGCCGGGTCATCGCCGCCGAGACCGAGAAGTGGGCGAAGGTGGTGATCTCCTCCGGCGCCAAGGTCGACTAGACAGAGAGTTCGCAAGGCCCTTGACAACGGGCCCTTTCGTATTTAACATAGTAGTTAAATACAGGCCTGCATGCGAATGTCATCCGACCGGCTCAGCACCACCTTCTCGGCCCTCGCCGATCCCACCCGGCGCGGGATCCTCGCGCGCCTCGCGTCGGGCGAAGCGTCGGTCACGCAGTTGGCCGAGCCGTTCGACATCAGCCTCCCCGCGGTCTCGCGGCATCTGAAGGTACTCGCCGATGCGGGGCTCATCGAGCAGGGGCGGGAAGCGCAGTGGCGGCCGTGCAAGCTCAAGGCCGATCCACTCAAGGATGTCGCCGACTGGGTCGAGCACTACCGGCAATTCTGGGAGCAGAGCTTCGATCGCCTCGACGCCTACCTGAAGGAATTGCAGAAGAAGGAGAAGAAGCATGCACGCAAGAAGTAGCGCAGGCACGGCGACTGCGGACCGCGAGATCGCGTTGACGCGCGTTTTCGACGCGCCGCGCGAGCTCGTGTTCGAGGCGTTCACCGATCCCAGGCACGTGGTTCATTGGTGGGGACCCAACGGCTTCACCAACACCATCCGTGAGATGGATGTGCGCCCGGGCGGCGTCTGGCGCTTCGTCATGCACGGCCCCGACGGCGTCGATTACAAGAACCTGATCGAGTACACCGAGGTCGTGAAGCCCGAGCGTCTCGCCTGGGCCCATGGCGAGGACGACGGCGGGCCGCCGACCTTTCACGCGACGGCGACTTTCACCGACGAAGGCGGCAAGACGCGCGTCACCCTGACGATGATCTTCGCGACGGCCGCCGAGCGCGACAGGACCGTGAAGGAGTACGGCGCCATCGAGGGCGGCAACCAGACCCTCGCCAAGCTTGCCGCATACCTGGAGACGATGAAATGAACCGCCTGCTCGCCGTCGCGATCGCCGGGGCCTCGCTTTCCTGCCTCGGCGCCGACAACTACAACGTCGATTCGGATCACACCTACCCCAGCCTCGAGTTCACCCACATGGGCATCTCGACCTGGCGCGGCAGGTTCAACAAGACCTCGGGAAAGATCAGGCTCGACCGCGCGACGAAGACCGGCACCGCGGACATCCGCGTCGACGTGACGAGCATCGACTTCGGCCACTCGATCATGAAGCGCTTCGCGTTGAGCGAGGACTGGCTCAATCCCAGGAAATTTCCGACGATGACCTACAAGGGCGCCATCGTCTTCAAGGGCGATACGCCGGACGCCGTGGACGGGCAGCTCACGCTGCTGGGCGTCACCCGGCCGCTCAGGCTGAAGATCAACAGCTTCAAGTGCATCGAGCACCCGATGTTCAAGAGGGAAGTCTGCGGTGCCGATGCGGAAGGCGAGATGGATCGCACCGAGTGGGGGATGAAGCAATACAGCGAAGGCGCGAAGATCCACCTGCGCATCCAGGTCGAAGCGAACAAGGAGGACGATCCATGGCAGCCGAAGAGTTCGTCATAACGCGCGTCTTCGGCGCGCCCCGCGACCTGGTCTTCAAGGTGCACACGGAATGCGAGCGCCTCAAGCACTGGTGGGGGCCGAAGGGCTTCACGATGCGCGTGTGCAAGCTGGATCTGCGGCCCGGCGGCGTCCTTCACTACTGCTTGCGCTCCCCCAGCGGCGAGGACATGTGGGGCAAGGTCGTCTATCGCGAGATCGCCGCGCCCGAGCGCCTCGTTTACATCAATTCGTTCTCGGACGAGCACGGCAACACCGTCCGCCACCCGCACGTCCCCGATTGGCCGCTGGAAATGCTGAACAACTCGACATTTTCCGAGCAGGGGGGCAAGACGATCCTCACGCTGCGCTGGGTGCCCCAAAACGCGACCGAGGCGGAACGCAAGGCCTTCGAGGCGGGTCACAAGGGAGCCGAGGCCGGCTTCGGCGGAATGTTCGCCAAGCTCGACCAATACCTGGCGGGCATCTCGAAGGAGCAAGAGAAATGACCGCCGCTGCCGACGTCCAAGTCAAAACGCCGGCCAACGACTTCGTCCTCACGCGAATCTTCGACGCGCCGCGCGCGCTCGTCTTCAAGGCATGGACCGATCCCAAGCACCTCGCGCAATGGTGGGGTCCGAAGGATTTCACCAATCCGGTGTGCGAGCTGGACCTGCGCCCGGGCGGAGCCTACCGCATCGTCATGCGCTCGCCGCAGGGCTCGGAGCATCCGATGCGCGGCGTCTTCCTCGAGATCGCGGCGCCGGAGCGGCTCGTGATGAGCGTGGACATCGACATCCTCAAGATGATCATGACGGTCACCTTCGAGGAGCGCGCCGGCAAGACGAAGGTCACCGTCGCGCAGCGCTTCGACACGACGGCCGATCGCGAAACGAACGTGAAGATGGGCGCGGTCGCGGGATGGACGCAGAGCTTCGAGCGTCTCGATGCATTGCTCGACAACCTCGACGCTGCCCTGCAGCGCGAAACGGCATAAACCACAAGGAGGTAGACATGCGATTCATGGTGATGGTCAAGGCGGACAAGAACTCGGAAGCGGGCGTCATGCCCGACGAGAAGCTGCTCGCCGACATGGGCAAATACAACGAAGAGCTGGCGAAGAATGGCGCGCTCCTCGCGGGCGAAGGGCTGCATCCGACTTCGAAGGGCGCGCGCGTGAGATTCTCCGGCGACAAGAGGACCGTGGTGAACGGGCCTTTCCCGCTCACCAAGGACACGCTCGCGGGTTTCTGGATCTTCAACGTGAAGTCAAGGGAAGAGGCGATCGAGTGGGTCAAGCGCTCGCCGAATCCGTTCCCTGGCACCGAGCCGGAAATCGAGATTCGCCAGATCTTCGAGGCAGAGGATTTCGGCGCCGAATTCACTCCCGAGCTGAGGGAACAGGGGGAACGCATTCGCGCCAAGGTGGCGGCAAAGACGTAATCGCCATGGCGTGGAACTTTCTGGGCCCGGGGAAGCGACGATTTCTCGCCAGGCGAGCGAAGAAATCCTCCTCAATGTTGCGGCGGATGGTCCCACCTGATGCGTTGAACCTTGCCGGCCCCATCCACAAACAACACGACCTGGTAATACGGCGGGCCGAAGAACCACAGCTCTTCACCATGGGGAAAATGGGACTCATAGGTAGGGCGCCCGTCGATGCAGTTCGGCTGCCCGAATTGCCGCCTCCATCGATCAATCGACTGACCGACACGAACTCCGTACGGAAGAGGCGCCTTCGTGCCGGAGATTTCGCCCTCGTCGACCCAGAACCGGCCGGGGCTGACCTTTTCCCCTAGGGTGGTGATCCTGAGTCCGGGGTATTCCCAGGTGGTCAGGATCCATAGCTCCGTGTCGGTCGGATCGCGCGGGTCGCGCGAGACTTCCTTTGACTCGGTGCTGGCCGGTTGGCCGAAGCGTGAGACGAGGTCGCTTCGGGAAATCTTTGGACCGTTGGGGCCGTAACCCGGTTCGATGGAAACAAAGAGCATCGACCGGAGTTTTTCGAGGCGTTGCAACTGTGCGGGCGTTACTTCCCGCTCCCGCGAGGATAAATGCGTTTCTTCCTCACACTTCCACCAGGGCACCGTGCGTGGTATGTAGCAAGAACCGTCCACAAGGCCCGCCCTGGGATCGCAGTTTCGCTCCGCTTGCGCTGACACGGAGCAGGGGATGATCACGGCCAGAATCGTCGCGATCCGGCACGCCCTGCATAGGGCGGCTGGCCGCTCCCGGCGGGCGCTCATACGACTTCGAATAACCCCGCGGCGCCCATCCCGCCGCCGATGCACATCGTGACGACGACGAATTTCGCGCCGCGGCGCTTGCCTTCGATCAACGCGTGGCCGGTGAGGCGCGCGCCCGAAACGCCGTAGGGGTGGCCCACCGCGATCGCGCCGCCGTCCACGTTGAGGCGGTCGTTGGGAATGCCGAGCTTGTCTCGGCAGTAGATCACCTGCACGGCGAATGCCTCGTTCAATTCCCAGAGGCCGATGTCCTCGACCTTCTTGCCGGTGCGCGCGAGGAGCTTCGGAACCGCGAACGCCGGCCCGATGCCCATCTCGTCGGGCTCGCATCCTGCGACCGCGAAGCCGCGAAAGATGC